>JACZSH010000019.1 GCA_022574315.1 Chloroflexota bacterium
CAGCGGCAACTTGAGTGACGATGTCCATACGCCGGTGTTCCGGAAATATTTCACTCCGTGGCTGCAGGAAGCCAATGAGTTCCTTCACCGTAAGGGTAAATTTACCCTGGTACACGCTGACGGTGAAATGAGAAGGCTCATACCGCTGGTTCCGGAAACCGGCCTTGACGTCGCTGAAGCCTGGAGTCCCTTCCCGATGACTTCGGTGACCACCCGGGAGCTACGGGAGGCCTGGGGTGACCGGGTAACCGTATGGGGCGGTTTGCCCACGGTGATATTTGAGCCCAGTTACAGTGATGCCGAGTTCAGCGCCTACGTCATTAACCTCTTCCGGGAAATCGCTCCGGGCAATAACTTCATTCTTGGCATGGGGGATAATTTCCCCGTAGATGGGGATATAGAACGCGTCCGCCGGGTGGTCGAGCTGATTGACCAGTACGGGAGCCTGCCGATTTCAATCTAGGCGGCCTGGGGGTGGGACTCCAACCGCTCCGGAGTCTTTCCTTTTCAGCGCCGGCAATGGTAATATCTAGCCGGAGGAAACGGACAGCTCCTGGCTTTCCCCGGGGCCGGCCATTTTAGGCCGCGCAAGATGAATTTGAAAAAGGTGAGCCTGATGAAAAGTTTAATCGTCCTGATGATTATCGGCGCGTTGGCCACCTACTTTGTGAGCGGCTGCGGTGGTGAGCCGAAGATTGAAATCGAGCCTACGGAGATAATAGAGACCCGCCTGAATCAGGAGTTCACCCTTTCCAGAGGCTATGACCTCAACTCTCTATACGCGTGGCGGGAAGACCACGATGAAAGTATGATTGAACTCGTCGATACGGCGATAGACTCGACGGAAAGGGACGACGGGAGCATTGTGCTGAGTCAGGAGTTCCGCTTCAAGGCGCTAAAAAAAGGTAAAACGGTGATAACTCTTCTCCATGCCCGGTACGCCACGGACGGACTGAAGATTGCGCAACAAGATTTCATTCTTATTGACATAAAGTGATGCTTTTCGATACCACCGGGGACGCTGGCAACTCGCCGACGATGGTTATCTGGAGAGTCGTTGTGATTGGATGGCGAAACACTTCACCATCTGTCCGATGGAATAGCAGGTTCGTTGATCTCCTTGGTGTTGACAGCAGATGGGATAAAATCCTGCCCGGTGGCATGCCATCGTAAATCTGCCTGGTTTTTGGGACGGGAATATCAAACCTAAAATATATTATGGCTACGTCGTCGCCGCCTCCGGCTTTGCCATCCAGTGGCTAAGCATCGGTTCCATCTTTACCTACGGCGTTTTTTTCAAGTACCTGGCGGCTGAATTCGGCTGGTCGAGAGCCATCATTTCCGGTGCTTCCTCGCTGGCGTTTCTTTCCATAGGCGTGATGGCAATCTTCGCCGGACGACTCAACGACCGGTTCGGGCCGAGGATAGTCATGTCGGTTTCGGCGATTATCCTGGGAACGGGCTATCTGTTGATGTCCCAGCTCCAGGTCCCCTGGCATATTTACCTTATTTACGGGATTATCATCGGCACGGGCATGAGCAGCCACGATGTGGTTACCCTGTCCACCATCGCCCGCTGGTTTGTCCGTAAACGGGGTATGATGACCGGTATCGTCAAGGTAGGTACCGGCGCCGGTCAGTTGGTCGTACCCCTCATTGCCAGCCTGCTTATTGCCGCCTACGGCTGGCGTATGTCGTACGTCATTCTCGGCGCCGTCACCATGGTTCTTTTCCTGGCCGTTGCCCAGTTTATGCGGCGTGACCCGCGGCAAATGGGACTGTTACCTGACGGCGCGACCAACGTGGTGGCGCCAACCACCGAATCAGTCGAGGAAGGTTTATCACTGCGGGTAACTGTCCGTACCCGGCAGTTCTGGACGATTTGCCTGGCTCAGTTCACGGTTCTCTTTTCTTTACTCACCATTGTCATTCACATCGTGCCCCACGCCACGGACCTGGGTCTTTCCGGGCCTGCCGCCGCCGGTATTCTTTCTGCCATCGGCGGCGTCAGCATGGCTGGACGGTTCACCATGGGCACCGCCAGTGACAAAATCGGCCTCAAGCGTTCCCTGATTATTTGTTTCGTCATTCTGATTGCCGGGTTGTTATGGCTGCAGGTGGCCCGGGAATTATGGATGTTCTACCTGTTTGCCCTGGTTTACGGCTTCGCTCACGGCGGGTTTTTTACCCTGATCTCCCCACTGATTGCCAATCTCTTTGGCACTAAAGCCCACGGGGCTATTTTCGGCATGGTGTACTTCGTGGGCAACATCGGCGGCGCTATCGGCCCGCTGTTGGCCGGCTATATTTTTGATTTAACCCAGAGCTATCAAATCGTCTTTTGGCTTATCGCCGGATTGAGCTTTGTCGGTCTGCTGGTTATCTCGACCCTGAAACCGGTGACGACAAAATAAACGAGGCTGTTTTATAATACGGGTAACCGGACCGGGGAAAGTAACCGGCGGTGGCACTGACCGGTAGGAGGACTGGAATATGTTTGACCTTGTTATCCGCGGGGGAGACGTCATCGATGGTTCGGGCGCTTTACGGTACCGCGCCGACGTGGGCGTCCGGGACGAGCGCATTGCCGCCATCGGCAACCTCGACCCGACTCAGGCTCACCGGGTAATCGAAGCCGGCGATCGGGTAGTCTGCCCGGGCTTCATTGATGCGCATACCCACTCGGATGTGCTGCTCCTGGCCAACCCGGAGCACGAGCCGAAAATCTTGCAGGGCGTCACCACGGACCTGCTGGGACTGGATGGGCTATCCTATGCGCCGCTATCGGCGGCCAACCTGCAGATGATGCGGCGCTATCTATCCGGACTGAACGGCGACCCGGATATCGACTGGGACTGGAGTTCCGTGGGCGAGTATCTTGCCCGGTTCGACCGCCGGGTGGCGATAAACGTGGCCTATCTCGTGCCGCATAATGCCCTCCGCCTGGAGACGGTGGGCTTTGTTGACCGTGCCCCCACCGATGAGGAATTGACCGGGATGCAGCAGTTGCTGGCGCAGGGAATGCGGGAGGGGGCGGTTGGGTTTTCCACCGGACTTGACTATTATCCATGCCGCTACGCCGGAACCGAAGAATTAACCCGGATTTGCCAGACAGTCGTCGAGTACGATGGCGTATCGGTATGGCACGTGCGGAAGCTGGACCTCGGTCTGCTGGAGTCAATCAGGGAGGTCATCCGGATTGCCGAAAAGACCGGCGTAAAAACTCATTTCTCCCATTACGCGGTACCCGATTCTTCCCAGCGCGGCAAGTCAAGAGAGATGCTGGCGATGGTGGACAAAGCGCGGGAGGATGGACTTGACGTCACTTTTGATACCTATCCTTATATCGCCCAGAGCACCGCGCTGATTGTCTTCCTCCCCCGCTGGGTACACGACGGTGGTCCCGATGCCATCCTGGAGCGGCTGGCCCAGCCCGGGACGAGGGAAAAAATCTGCGCCGATCTGCGTGCCCTGTCGGTGGACTGGAGCCAACGCATCCTGACCGCGGTGCCCTCGGAGAAAAACGGCGTTTATGTGGGGAAAAGCCTGCTCGAGGCATCCGGGATGGCGGGTAAGGACGTTATCGAATTTTTCTGTGACCTGTTACTGGAAGAGCGGTTGGCGGTCGGCTTTTTGACGCCACTGGGGATTGAAGAAGATGTGCGCCGCATCATGCAGCACCCCGGTCATATCGCCGGCAGCGACGGTATTCTCGTCGGGGATAAACCGAACCCGCGCGCCTGGGGAACCTTCGCTCGCTACCTGGGAGTTTACGGTCGTGAGCTGGGCATATTGAGCCTGGAAGAAGTCATCCGCCACATGACGGCGGCGTCGGCACGCCGTTTTGGCTTGGATGACCGCGGGCTGGTAAGAGAAGGCCTGGCGGCTGACCTCGTCGTGTTTAATCCGCAGACGGTCATTGACAACGCCACCTTTGACGAACCGAAAAAATACCCCACCGGCATTGATTATGTGGTGGTTAATGGCGCCGTGGCCGTGGCGGAAGGGAAGTCTACCGGCGTGCTGAATGGGCGCTCCCTTCTCAGGAAGCAATCCGGAAAACCCGCCTTGTAAAAAATTAAAGCGACCGCTCTCTAATCCCGCCGGGGGCTGGATTTGTCGGACTCTGTATAGCGCCGCCGTATTTCTTCGACTATTTGCGCCAGTGATTTCCCCGGGCAGTTTATCGTTATATCGGCGTATCTGGCGTAAAGCGGAGTTCTTTCTTCGTAAATCTGCCTCAGGGATTTATCCTTCAAACCCACGATTCCCCTCTCCATCTCGCCGGCCAGCTTTTCTTCAATGTTTTCCAGGGAATCGTGCAGGTAGACCAGCACCGAGCTTTGTTTCAGGTATTCCATCAGGTCGGCGTGATAAATAATGCTCCCTCCCGGCGCCACTACTTTGCTGTCCAGTACCACTTCATGCATTCGGCGCTTTTCCAGTTCCAGCAGGGCTTCATCACCATGGTCGTCAATGATTTGCTGTATCGTCTTACCGTCTTTCTCCTCGATATACCGATCCACGTCGATAAAACTGAAACCCAGCACCCGGGCCAGGGAAACGCCGATGGTCGATTTCCCAACGCCGGCCATGCCAATCAGGATAATGCTTTTACCGGTCATGTCATACCTTTCGTCCGGTTTACCGGAATGTACCATGAGTATTTTATTGAGGATACCACCTGCTCATTGATGGGTCAACGCCACCGGTTTTCGCGGCTTTAGTTCGATGCAGCCAGTGTTTCCCGTCTGGCGGGTGCCGGCAGGTGAGGCTGTCTTCTGGATTTACTCTGTCTGTGTTACAATTTGGAGGGAAATGCCGGCGGTAGAGTTTATCATCGGCCGTTGAGGAGAAGTGCTTAATGCTGCCACCATTCGCATTCGGGTCTCCGCTTCTGGAAGTTCTATGGGCCGATGGTGTCTTAGTTGCCTTCGCCTTGATTGCCTGGCTGGTTCGCTTTGCCATGGGCTATTTCAGACGCCGACTGGAAAAACGCCCCCGGGCTGCCCGTGTCCCCCAGCTTTTGCTGAGGTGTCTGTCGGGGCCTATCTTCCTGCTCATCATATTCCAGGGAATTATCTTGTCTCTCTCTTCTCTTTCTTATCTTGAGCCGTGGCGCTATTATCTGGGGCGGGTGGCGGTCACCTTAGCCATCATTTTCGTGACCTATGGCCTGGCACGGAGTCTGCAGTTGCTCCTGGACTGGTACCTGCACCACGTCAAGGTTCGCCAGAGCCTTTCCCGTCTCGTACAGAGAATTACGCTGCTGTTCGTCTACCTGGTCGGTTTGCTCATCCTGCTCGACTACCTTGGGATTCCGATAAGCCCCCTCATCGCTGGCCTGGGGATTGGTGGCCTGGCGGTGGCGCTGGCGCTGCAACCCACACTGACCAATTTTTTTGCCGGCACCCAGATTGTATCTGATAGGTTAGTCCATGTGGGTGACTACATCGAACTGGACGGCGGCGCCGCCGGATACGTGGTCGATATCGGCTGGCGCAGCACGCGGATTCGCACTACCTTCAATAACCTGATGATAATCCCCAACTCCCGGATGGTCGATAGTATCATTACCAATTATCACGGGCCGAGCATGGAACTGGCCGTTATCGTTGAGTCCGGGGTCAGTTACAGCAGCGACCTGACGCAGGTGGAAGAGGTATCCCTGGCGGTGGCGCGTGAGGTGATTGAGGAGTTGCCCGAGGCGGTAAAAACGCGGGAGCCGTGGTTTGGCTTTGATGAATTCGGTGATTCCAATATTAACTTCTGGGTCTGGCTGTACGCCAGGGACCGGATTAGCTCATTCCGCGTGAAAAGCGAGCTTATCAAGCGTCTCCATGCCCGCTTCGTCCGGGAAGGTATCACCATCAACTACCCCGTACGAATGCTCACTTACGAGGATTCAAAGTCGAAAAAACACCCCTTTCCCCCTGAAATGCCCCCGGCGGACTAGTCCCAGCAGCCGATTGACCGGCCGCCGGAAAAATGCTAATTTTGAATTATTATATACTGAGGAGGAAAAATAATTATGCCGCTCGTAACCGTTAAAGCCATCGCCGGCCGGACTGTTGAACAGAAAAGGGGGCTCGTCAAAGATATCACCGAAGCCGTCGTCAAGAATTTTAACACCACCCCTGATGCCGTCATCGTTGACATCATCGAAATGGGCAAGGAAGATTTCGCCAAGGCGGGCAAGCTTCTTATCGATTCTTAGCGCTAAAGCGTAATAATATCGGATGCCCGCGCCACGGGTGTTCTACCGTGAGGGTGTCCGGGGACACCCGCTATTGGTAGGTTAAGTCGGACTCGTCCAACGGCGTGAACTGCCAGGCCCCCAGGTCAATGTACTTATAAGGGCGTCCGGTCAGCGCCTCTTCGTTGAAGTCGACGCCGAGACCCGGTTGGGTCGGCAACTCGAAGTAGCCGTCCCTGGGGAAGAAGAAAGGCTCTTTCAGGATTTCATCGTATAACGGCTTGTCGGAGAGCATGAATTCCTGGATTAGAAAGTTCGGTGTCGAGGCGTCCACGTGGATGTTGGCCGCCGTCAGCGCCGGTCCGCTGGCGCAGTGGGGCGCTATCGGGACGTAGTAAGCCTGGGCCATACTGGCCAGTTTCTTGGTTTCCATGATGCCCCCGATGTGGATGATGTCCGGCTGTAAAATGGCCGCGCCGCCTTTCTCCAGCAGCTGGCGGGCGCCCAGGTGGGTGCACATTCTTTCCCCGGTGGCCACCGGTATGTTGATGCTGTGGGCTACCCGGATGCAGGCTTCGATGTTGTCCGGGGGTACCGGTTCCTCGAAGAAGTAGGGCTTGTATTCCTCTATTTCGCGGGCTATCTTTATCGCCCAATCGGGACTGAACCGCCCGTGACATTCGATAAGCAGTTGCACGTCCGGCCCCACCGCCTCGCGCACCGCCCCTATGCAGGCTTTGGCTTCGGCGATTTTCTCCGGCTCGATGAACAGGTCGGTCGCCCAGAACGGGTCCCATTTCAGGTACTTGAAACCGAGGTCGACCACCTTGGTCGCCGCCCGGGCAAAGTCCTCCGGTGTCCGGGCGTTGAAATACCAGGCATTGTTGTAGGCCGGTATCCGTTCCCGGAAAACCCCGCCCAGCAGCCGGTAAACGGGCACATCCAGGCTTTTGCCGAGGATATCCCAGAGGGCGATTTCTATCCCGCCCAGGGCGCTGCTGATAACCAGGGAAGGACGCCAGTAGCTGTTGCGGTAGACCGTGTTCCAGTGAAGCTCGATGTCGCGGGGGTCTTTGCCGATGAAATACTGTGTCATCGTTTTGACGGCGGCTTCCACGGCCGGCTCATTCCCCTCCAGTGACGCCTCCCCCCATCCATAAATGCCTGCGTCAGTTTCGACCTTGACGAATACCCAGTTCCTCCAGATGGCGTTGAACACGTAGGTTTTAATGGCGCTGATTTTCATCTTTTATCCCCCTTCTCACTGCTTTTCGTTCTCCGCCGGCAGACGCTTTTACGCCTGTGAATTTAACTACCAATACTTTAAGTGTCCCGGTCGCCCCTGTCAATATCCGGACTGGCTCGGTATTGCTATGCCTGCGGCCTCCGGGGATACTCTTTCAGCCCCACCCGTTTCAGCCACCCCTCCTCCACTTTTTTTAGTTCGCTCACCAGGTCAGCCGGGAGCGGCTTCGGCTGGTGATTTTCGATAATCTTGATTGTCTTTTCGTTCAGCAGTTCGGCGCAGCGCCGGGTGTTCTCATCTTTTACCACGCTGCGGTCGAATATCGTCGGCACCCAGAACTTGCGGAAATGTTTCAGGGTATGCTTTTCCGCAATATAACTTCCCCTCGGCCCCACCCGGTCGATGAGGTCAAGGGGCAGGGTTTCGTCGTTGATTTCGATACCTTCCATGGAGACCCTGGTCATGTCGATAATTTCACTGCCGAAAACGGCAAACTCGGGTGACGCCATCCGCCCGGCGTTCATCTCCCCCAGGCCGTGGTTCAGGTCGGCGCCCTCCAGGGCGGCGAAGATTATCTGGTAGGTAGCTTCGGCCGAAGCCTGGGCGTCGATAATATCAGCGTCCACCGCGCCGGCTCGCCCGAATACGGGCAGCCCGAAGTGGTGTCCTATCTCCGCGATGGCCCCGGCCAGCAGCGTCGTCTCCGGGTTACCGTAGGAGCAGAGCAGGGTTTTCATGTCCATGA
The DNA here is from genome assembly GCA_022574315.1 of Chloroflexota bacterium. GTDB lineage: Bacteria > Chloroflexota > Dehalococcoidia > Dehalococcoidales > RBG-16-60-22 > JACZSH01. The sequence goes on from JACZSH010000019.1 coordinate 8,188, forward strand.
GGGTTGGTATGCAGCCGAAGACGACCGGTGCCCCCGGTTTTTTCAGCTGTATCGGCACCAGCTGGCTTAGAAACTCGGCGACACCCAGGGCGAGCGCTCCGGCAAAGGTCGCCGGGGCGTTGGTACCGGCCAGCGGCGCGCTGTAGACAAAGTTCGGGATTCCCCACTCGGCGCATAACAGGCTTTTTTCGATGATTTCCTTCCCCTGCATCAGCGGCGTAACCGGTTCCGACGACCCGATAAGGAACGGCCTGGCCTTTAGCTCTTTCTCACCGCCGGCCACCATGGCGCAGACATCGAGCACTTCCCGGAGGCTATCCACATCTACCAGGCAATAAGCTACCGGTTTCGAAGTGTTGAGAATCGAGTGTAAAATTGCCATCTTGTCGGCAATACTGCCGGGCAGGGTGGGATAAGAAGCGATGATGTATGACCATTCTATATTCGGTAAGGCGTCGATTACCCGCGCCATATCGGCGATATCTTCGACGTAGCAGTCTCTTTTCTGTTTGGTATACGGGTCCAGGTATTCCGCAAGCGCATTATGCCCGCCGAAATGTGTCGTCAGGCCGTTCAGTACCATGGCCGGTTCACCGTCGCGGGTATAGACGGTTATCATCCGGGGGGCCGTCCGCAGTGCCTGCTCCACCAGGTGAGGTGGAATCTTCACCCGGTTGGGGTCGCTGACATCGGCGCCGGCATTTCCCAGTAGCTCAATCGCCTCGTCGCTTTCGAAACAGACCCCGGTTTTAGCCAGTATTTGCAGACTGGCCATCTGCAGTTCTTCTATCTGCTTATCGGACAGGAATCGGAACTGTGGCGTGTTGAACTGGATATAGTTACTGCGCATGGCTGACCTCCTGTGTTGCCTGTTCCGGGTACGTGAGCGCCGGGCTGTCCGGTGCCCCCGGTCTATCTAGACCAGGTCATAAAACTCCGGCCTTGTTTTTACCTCACTGATAAAGTCGGCGGCCACTTTTTCGTAGTTCGTGTAGTGGGGCTGCCAGCCCCATTCCTCTCTGGCCCGGCGGTCATCGAATATCCTGATACCCCGGAAGTATTCCTGGAAGTACGCCATGTCGGCCGGGTCTGGCCGGTAGCTAATCCTGGCTTCGGGGATTAGTTTCTTGACCGCCGCCTCCAGTTCCCTGGCCGGTCCGGCCGGTGATACCCCGGAGACGTTATAGCACACCGTCTTTATTTTTTCCCGGGGCGCGTAGTAAAGCGTTTCCACTGCCCGGATGGCGTCTTTAACGTAGAGGTTGGGGGTGACCACGTCTTCGGCCAGGGTGCATTCGTAAGGTCTGCCCAGGGCGGCATATTCAATCATCAGGGAGCTGTAGTGCAGGGAGAACCTGGTCTTGATGCCGGGACCGATGACGATAGGGTAGCGAAGGCAGCGAAAATCGAGGCCGAATTTCCGTCTGTAGAACCGTCCCAGCAGCTCGACATACAGCTTGCCGGCGCCATAGAAGGTAATCGGCCGCTGAATTGTTTCGTCGGTCACCGTCTGGCCGGTATTCAGACCGAAAGTGCCGATGCTGCTCGGAAAGACGAAACGCCCGACCTCAAAAAGCCTGGCCGCCTCCAGCACGTGCATCGTCCCCGTCAGGTTGGTCTGGAAAGCCGCCCAGGGGTTGTCCTCGGACGGCCCGCTCAGCATCGAGCCGAGGTGAAAGATTCCGGTCACGTTATTATCTTTTATCGCGTTCATCACTTCCGGCCAGATGGTGAGGTCGCCGCGTACGACTTTAACTCCATCCCTGATATCCGCCACCCGTTCCATCCGCGGGGCGATATCGAACAAAACCACGTCTTCGCCCCGCGCCACCAGTTTGTGTGCCAGCCCCACCCCGATAAACCCGGTCCCGCCGGTGATGAGAATCGCCATGCCTTCTTTTGCCCCCTGCCGTTGTCCTGATTTGCTAGTATCATAATGGAAAAGGCGGCGGAAAGTAAATATCGGGCCACCGTGACCCGGTGGCCGCCCCGAAAAATTCCTTCCCGGGATAAGTCGTCGCTGCCCTTTATCCCGGCCAAAGCGGACAGTCCGGCGCTTGAATTCCGGTCGCCAGCCGTGATAAGATACTTCAGTTTGTTTCAGGAGGATGATATGAGTAAAGTTTTACTGGGACCGACCACGCTGGTTCTCCCCACGCCCGCTTTTCTGATTGGGTCAAGTGTTGACGGTAAACCGAATTTCATGGCCGCCGCCTGGAGCGGTGTCGTTAACAGTGACCCGCCCATGATTTCCGTTGCCATCCGTCCCGGCCGGCATACCCATCGGGGCATCAGCCAGAATTCGGCTTTTTCGGTCAATGTGCCTTCTGTCGACTTGACCAGGGAGACCGATTACTGCGGCATCAGGTCCGGCGCTAAGGTTGATAAAGTGGCCGTCTGTAAGTTCAAAATATTCTACGGTAAGCTGGCTACGGCACCGCTTATCGAGCAATGCCCGCTCAACCTGGAATGCCGGGTGGTGCAAACCCTGGAGCTGGGCAGCCATACCCTGTTTATCGGCCAGGTGGAGGAAACCCATCTATCGGAGGACTGCCTGACGGACGGTAAGCCGGATATTGATAAAATCAGGCCGCTTATTTATACGCAGGCACCGTTTCGCAGGTATTTTGCTTTTGGAGAGGTTGCCGGCCAGGCGTTCCGTGCCGGTCTGGAGCTGGAAGGGAAGACCTAAAAACCACCTTTATCGACGGTTGATTCCAGGGTTGTTCCGGTGTTATCCTTAGGCGATAGCGTCTGTGGTTAAAACTGCTTCCCGGGTTCGTACTTTCGGAATAATATCGCTGGTTGGGGGGAATTATATGTTGCCGGCAAGAACGTTCCGTATTCCTGGCGTGCTGGTCACCGGTTCCGGGTCATCGGAACAGGTTGGCGCCGAAATCGGGAAACTTAACGTCGCCCGGGGACTGATTGTGACCGACCGGGCGCTGGTCAAACTGGGGGCGCTGGAAGGTATCCACCGGTCACTCCAGCAAAGTAATATTTCCGGCATCACCTTTGAGGGTGTTTTTGCCGAGCCGACACTGGATTTTGTCCGCGAAGGCCTGGCCGCTTATCGCGATAACGATTGTGATTTCCTGATTGCTTTCGGCGGCGGCAGCGCCATTGATACCGCTAAGGCGATTTCGGTGATGACGGCTAATCCGGGCACGATTGCCGATTATAAAGGAACCGGTCAGATTCCGAAAAAAGGCGCCCCGGTCGTCGCCGTCCCCACCACCGCCGGCACCGGCAGCGAGGTTACCCCGTTCACCATCATTACCGATACGGAGACCGATGTAAAAATGCTCATCGGCAGTCCCTTCCTGATGCCCGACGTGGCTATCGTCGACCCCTTGCTGACGCTGTCGATGCCGCCCGGGCTGACCGCGGCTACCGGCCTCGACGCCCTGACCCATGCCATTGAAGCCTACGTTTCGATTAAAGCCCAGCCGATGACCGATATTTTTTGCCTCTCGGCGATTGAGCTTATCTCCGGCAACCTGAAACAGGCCTGGGCCGACGGCAGTAACCTCCCCGCCCGGGAAAAAACCATGCTGGGAGCGCTCCAGGCGGGCATTGCCTTCGGTAACTCCTCGGTCGCCCTGGTTCACGGTATGGCCCGCCCCATCGGGGCTTACTTCCACGTGCCTCACGGGGCGTCCAACGCCGCCATCCTCAGTGAGGTCATGGCCTTCAGCCTTTCGGGCAACCCGACTCGTTACGCCCATATCGCCGCCGCCATGGGCGAGGCTACCGGTGGATTGTCTGATACCGAAGCCGCCGAGCTCGGCGTTGCCGCCGTCAGACGCTTGATTGAAGAAATAGAGGTGCCGTCATTGCGCCAACTGGGAATCGATAAAGCCCGGCTCGAAGAACTGGCGCCCCGGATGGCTGAAGACGCTCTGGCCAGTGGCAGCCCGGGAAATAATCCCCGCCCGGCCACCCGGGATGAAATTGTGGCTCTTTACCGGTCGGCTTATGGCCGGTAACCGGGCCAAGGCCGGGTAAACGCTGGCGGCGTAATTTAAGACAGGGACGCTCGTGAAACGGGTAGCTTAACCAGATAGCTAACCAGTGGTAATTAATAAGGGAGGGAAACATGTCTTTTGGGTCTGGTGAATACACTTATGAACTGGTGGATGGTTGGGCGAAATATCCGGCGGACTGGTCGCTTTGGGACGTCGCCGGTCTGGCTGTTGACGCCCAGGATAGGGTGTACGTTCTAAACCGGGGCACTCATCCCGTCCTCGTCTTCGACCGTGAAGGGAATCTCTTGACCTCGTGGGGGGATGGGCTGTTCAAACGTGCCCATGGCGCCGGTATTGGGCCTGACGGCTCCATTTACTGCACCGACGACGAACTCCACGTCGTTTACAAGTTTACCCCGGAAGGTGAACTGCTGCAGACTATCGGCAATAAAGGACAGGCCTCGGATACCGGTTACGTCCCGGATTGGCACGACTTTTTCTGGAGCCTGACCACCATCACCCACGGCGGCCCGCCCTTTAACCGCCCCACCGGCGTGGCGGTAACTCCGGAAGGAATAATCTACGTGGTTGACGGCTACGGCAACGCCCGGGTACACAAGTTTGCCCCGGACGGCCGCCTGCTTCTCTCCTGGGGAGAGCCGGGGTACCTGCCGGGACAGTTCCGCCTGCCCCACTTCATCTGCGTGGACACGCAGGAACGGGTGTGGATTGCCGACCGCGAGAACAGCCGTATCCAGATTTTCGATTCAGAGGGCAAATTCCTTGACCAGTGGGAAGACTTCATCCGCCCCACCGATGTCCAGATAGATAAAAACGGCATCGTCTATGTCACCGAGCTCTGCCAGAGGGTAACTATCCTCACCATTGACGGCAAGGTGCTGGCCCGCTTTGGCAACCAGGGAGGTAAGGACCTGGACAAGGCTCTCTTCATCGCACCGCACACGGTGGCTATCGACTCGCAGGGTGATATCTATGTCGGTGAAGTCTCCGGGACCGGAAAGAATATCGACCGCGGCCCCCGGGTCGTGCAGAAGTTTGCCCGGAAAAAATAAAAGGTATGTTTAGCCGCCGCTGAAGACGAAGCGCTAAAAAATAAATAACGGGGAGACTAATATGGGATTGAATGCAATCTATAACCTGAAAAAAAGGCTGGCCGCCGGCGAGAAAGTCTTCGGACAGCTAATCGGGCCCGGCAATGACCCGGTGAAAACGGTCAAAACCCTGAAAGAAATGGGCGATGACTTTCTCATGATGGAAACCGAGCACAGCCTGATGCATAAAGAGACCGTATACGCCTTTATTCGCGCCGCCCGGGAGATGGACATGCCCATCATGATGCGGACCGAAGATAAAGATTCCTTTTTCCGGTGTTACCTTGACGCCGGGGTGAACGGATTGATGCTGCCCCTGGTCGATACCGTAGAAGAAGCGGTACGCGTCGTGAACAAGGCTTATTTCCCGCCCATCGGACACCGCGGTTGTGCTATCAGTATGAACCCTCTCCTGATTGACTCTCAGGACCTGTCTGAAGTGCCTTACCTGTCGTTGACGGAATATATCAATGACAACATGGCCGTCTTCCCGCAGACGGAGAGCCTGCAAAATATCAGTAACCTGTCCCGTATCCTGAAAATAGAGGGCGTCACCGGCACCATTGTCGGCCCCTTTGACCTGGCGCTGGATATCGGCGGTATCGACCCCAAAGCGCTGTTGTCAGAGGTAGTGGATACTCCGGCGGTGAACGCGCGTTTGCAGCAGATTGTTGATATCTGCCGGGAAGCGGGTAAGATAGCCGGTATCGGCGGCTGTAGTCCCAAACGCCTGGCTTACTGGGCAAAACAGGGCTACCAGTTGCTCCTGGTCGGTTACGTCCTGGACGGTAACGTGGAAAAGCTGCGACCCGCCATTGAAGAGTCTAGGGCGTTGATAGGTTAAATATCACTCTCTCCGGTAAATAGTCTCCCCGGGGTAGGCAACCCTCCCCGTAGACACACTGACAAGGAGGTAGTTTATGGCCGAGACTGTACATAGCTGTGATGAGTACTGCGTGGAACACCATGAAAAAGTTGATGACTCGCCGGTTGGTAAGCTTCTAAAAGGCGCTATCGATTCACACCTTCATTTCTCTCCGGATTCCATGCCCCGACGTTATAACGCGCTTGAGTCAGCCCTCAAGGCGCAGGAAGCCGGACTCCGGGGAATCGTCATCAAGAACCATACTTACCCCACTGCCCCCTCGCCCGTCTGGTCGGTGAGCTGGTACCTGACGTGGCCGTGGTCGGTGGGTCTGCCTGTTCATCGCCGCTATGCTCAAGTGCGGCCTCAGTGAGGAAGACATCACTTACATGGTGAAGATTAACCCGGCCCGGATAATCAGGTTGCCCCCTGAAGAATGAGAGTAACTATCGGTGTTTTACGGGGGGTATTGGTGCTATAATAGAAAATTATCCTGTCGTCGTCCAAGGAGGAAAAAATGAAACTTTTTGACCTTTCGGGAAGGACCGCCATCGTTACCGGTGGCAGCCTGGGAATCGGCTTTGGTATCGCCCGGGGACTTGCCTCGGCCGGCGCCAGTGTCGTTATCGCCAGTCGGCGGGAAACCCTCGCCCGGAGTGCCGCCGAATCTTTGCAGAAAGAAGGGCTTAGCGCCGTGGCTGTCCCCACTGACGTGAGCCAGACTTCTTCTATCGACGCCATGGTAAAACAGGTCATCAAAGATTTCGGTAAAATCGATATCCTGGTTAATAACGCCGGTTTTGTCATCCGGAAACCGGCCGAAGATTTTACCGAAGAGGAATGGGACCGCCTTATGGCCACCAACCTGCGGGGACTTTTCTTCTGTTGCCAGCGGGTAGGGCGTGAGATGATTCGGAGTCGGAAAGGGAAAATAATCAATATTTCCTCCGTTGTCTCGCAGCTGGCGCAGTCGGCACGGGCGGTCTACGCCGTTTCCAAGGCGGGAGTTTCCCATGTTACCCGGACGCTGGCACTGGAATGGGCGCCATATCACATTAACGTTAACGCCATCGGCCCCGGCGTGACCATCACTGATATCAACAAAAAGCATTTTGCCGAGCACCCTGAAGAGCTGCAGAAGTTTGTCGAGGCTATTCCCCTGGGGCGAGAGGGTTACCCCGATGACTATGCCGGCGCGGCGGTATTCCTGGCCTCGGACGCATCGGATTACGTTACCGGGCAGATTTTAATGGTGGATGGCGGCATGGTTCTTCCCTGATACCTGTGCCTGTTATCGATTTGAGGTAATATGTCAGACGTGAAATTATGTCTCTTCGCCTCGACACCGGATATGCTCAATCACGACTTTATCGTCAAAGTGCTCACCGGCACTCCTGAGGAGCTGGGCCGTACCGCTATCGACTGGGGATACGATGGCATCGAGTTTATGCCTGACCCCGACCATGTCCCCGACCCCGAGTTGTTCGCTACTTCTCTCGGGCGCACCGGCGCGGTCATGCCCGTGGTCAACAGCGGCCGTATCGCCGCCCAGGGTTTGGCCCTCCTTCACGAGAGTATCAGCCTCCGGAAAAAGTCTATCCAGGGCTTCAAGAATATACTGGACTTTGCCGGCCATTTCAAGGCGTTGGTCGGTCTGGGCGCGGCGCGGGGAAAGGGAATCCCCGGGATGAGCAAGGCGGACATGGAACGGATGGCCGAAGAAATTTTTGGTGAGCTTGCCGCCCACGCGGCAAAAGCCGGCGCCGTCATCGTCCTGGAATCGGCGGAAGCCGAGTTCACCAGTTTGTTCAACACCAATGCCGAGACCATGGCGATGGTGGCGCGGGTTGGCAGTCCCCACTTCAGCATCATGCTGGACACGCACCAGCTCTGGGCGGTCGAGACCTCCATTGAGGAGGGTATTCGGGCGGCTCAGGGACAGGCGCAGCATATCCATCTTTACGACCCCAGCCGTCTGCCCCCCGGCGTCAGCCCGGAAAAAGAGGCACTAGACTGGCCCAATATCGTCCGGCTGCTGCGGGAAGAAGGCTTTCACGGCTCGGCCTCGGTGGTCATCGCTCCGGAAGGTGACCCGGAGCCGGTAGCGCGCCAGTCGGCGGCTTATTTGCGGAGTATTTTTAACGGATAAAAATAAAGTAACAATTGCTATATCCATAATTCAATTAGGAGGGTAAGGGTAATAATGGCAAACGGATATATGGGCAAGATTCTTTTCGTTGACCTGGCAAAAAAATCGTGTCGGGAGGAGACCTTAAGCGAGGCAATGTGCCGGGATTTTATGGGGGGCTACGGCATTGCCGCCCGTATCCTGTACGAACGGATGAAACCGGGCGTCGACCCCCTGGGTCCGGATAATATGCTGGGGTTCATGACCGGACCGCTTACCGGCACCCCCACCATGTGCAGCGGCCGGTTTGTGGTCGTGGCCAAGTCCCCGCTTACCGGTACCTGGGGAGACGCCAATTGCGGCGGTGATTTTGGGCCTTTCCTGAAATTTGCCGGCTTCGACGGCGTGTTCTTTACCGGTAACTCGGCGGGCCCGGTCTACCTCTTTATTGACAACGGCAAACCCGAACTGAAGGATGCCACCGACTTATGGGGCAAAGACTGCCTGGAGACGGAAGATATCCTGAAAAATACTCATGGCAAGGAAACCAGCGTGGCCTGCATCGGCCCCAGCGGTGAGAAGCTCTCTCTTATTGCCGCCATCATGAACGAAAAAGGCCGTGCCGCCGGCCGGTCGGGACTGGGTGCCGTAATGGGCGCCAAGAAGCTGAAAGCCGTCGCCGTCCGGGGTAATCAGAAAGTACCCATGGCTGACGAAGATAAGGCGAAAGAGCTGAGACGGAAATGGGGAAAACAACTCAAGGGAATGGGTGAGACTTTTAGCAAGTACGGCACGGCCGGGCTTACTGAATCCAGTGCCATGAGCGGGGACTCGCCGGTAAAGAACTGGGCTGGCTCCGGCCCGGATGATTTTCCCAATGCCGCTCGTATCAGTGATGATGCCGTCATTGCCGAGCAGGAGAAAAAATACGGCTGCTGGCAGTGTCCCATCCGGTGTGGCGGGCACATGAAGGCCAGAGAAGGCCGGGCTTCGGTCTGCCACAAACCGGAGTATGAGACGTTGTGCATGGCGGGCACTCTCTGCCTTAACGATGACCTGGAGTCGATTATTCGCTTCAACGACATCTGTAACGCTTACGGTATCGATACTATTTCCGCCGGCGCCACCATCGGTTTTGCCATTGAGTGGTACCAAAGCGGCATCCTCACTAAAGAAGATACCGGCATGGAGTTGCGCTGGGGTGACGGTGATATGGTGGTCGCTCTCGCTAATAAGATTGTCCGGCGTGAAGGCATTGGCGACCTGCTGGCGGACGGAGTCCGGGTGGCGGCAGAG
>JACZSH010000110.1 GCA_022574315.1 Chloroflexota bacterium
TGTCCACCAGCTGTGGGTAGAGTTCGGTGTGCTTCCGCCCCGTCCACCGGTAGTGCTCCGTCACCCTTATCACCGGCTGTTTTATCACCTCGTTGCAGAAGCTGAAATCAAGCTCTCCGATAGTTACCACCGTGGCGTCCCGGCGCGGCACCGTGCCTGTCCGGTAAACTTCCTCGCCGTCCTCGGCTTCTCCGGCCAGGTCGATACCCGCCACGTAGACTTTGTCCGGCTGCGCTTCTCGTCGCCGGGGGTGCTCCCCGCGCAGCTGGGCAAGCTGCTGCCCGCTCAACAGGCCGCCGCCCCCGCGCAGCGGCAGTAACCGGTACTGGGTCAGGAAAAGCGGGTGGTCTTCCCCCAGCCGTTCCCGCTCCGCCTCTACGTAAGCGCGGTAGTCGGGGTTGTGCCTGGCCACCTCTTCCCAGTCGTAGCTGAAATGCCGCTTGACGCCGTCCTTTCTCTCCAACTCCAGGTTCGCCTGCTTCACTTCTTCCAGCAGGGTGGTATCGTCCCAGGTGGTGCCGTAGTGCACCGTGGTCACGTTGGTGGTGGCCCCCATCGGCTTGAACTCCTTGCTGTATTTCTCCTTGCTCACCTCCTGCGATTCATCGACTTCGAGCAGGATGTGGGCCGTGTTGCCGACGACGTTGGCCGACTCGTCCGCGGAGAGGAAAATCGCCCTCGCCTCGCCCAGCCGGATGATGTAGCCGAGCTCCGATTTCCAGGCACGACCGAACCCGGCGTCGTTCAGCCGTTCCTTCAACCGCGACATGGAGACGACCGATTGCGGTTTGAAGGTGGGCGAGCATTTCACCAGGTTCTCCGGCCGGGCCATGTGGAGTGTCAGCAGCAGCAGCTCGATCTGGGCGGAAAGCTCGTTCTTGCCCCCCTGGCGGGCAATCTCCACCGAGAAAGTACGTCCCTTCCGGTCGAAGACGCTTTCCAGTATCGCCAGCGCCGCCTCTCGCTGGTAAGGGCGCAGCCTTTTTATCCCCGCCGTGTTAATTGCCTTTCCTCCTTTCCTTTAATTTTCCGTGTCATTCTGAGCGTTAGCGAAGAATCTCCCTCCTCCTTATCTTCGTTTGTCATCTTATCCCTTTTGTCATTGCGAGGAGCGCCGCGACGAAGCAATCTCAGGTACTGTGTCTTGCCCTAAATATCATTCTGAGGAACGAAGTGACGAAAAATCCGCCGCAATTCTTTTAGGGCGCCGCCCCTCTTACTACCCCTCCCCCTCTCTTATCAAAGGGAGGGGGACCAAGGGGGTGGGTTACTATATCAACTCTCTCATTAAGACTCCCGAATCCGGTCATAAAGTCTGGGGAAGCTCGAAGGGGCGTTAGCCCCTTCGATAACTATAATCCCCCCTTCCCTTATTCAATTCACAAGGGAAGGGGGCCAGGGGGATAGGTCACTATATCTAACCTTTTCAATATCTCCTGCCTGCGGTCAATCAAATCCGGGGTATCCGAGAGGCGCGTTCGCCCCCTCTTACCACTCTTCCACCTTTCCCTTAATTTACGGGGAGTCCAAGAGGGACGCTAACCCCTTCGATATCTATAATCCCCCTTCCCTTCGTAAGGGAAGGGGGCTAGAGGGTGGGTCACCATTGCTACCCATTTACGAAAACTCCCGCATTCGGTCTGTTATGTTCGGGAATCCCGAAAGGATGCCAACCCCTTTTTGACATTTTCCTATTGACTTTTTGACTGTTTGTGTTAGTATTTCCCTGCGCGTTAAGTATAAGAGAGACCACAACAACCGAAGTGTCGAGGTGCACCTTGAGCAGGAAGTGGATGCCGATGGTGGGGGGAACATTGGAAATACTGGCCGGGTTTGGGATGTTAGCCTCGGCATATTTCTTTTTAGCATTAATGTATATAGAGACCCCATGGCCATGGTCACTAAAGTACTTCCTATCGTTATTCATCCCTTCTCTCGGTATATTGTCTGTGGTTGGAGGGGTCTTTGCCTTAAAGCGCAGGAAATGGCGATTAGCATTTGCGGGCGCAGCCGCTGCAATCCCTCTCCTTTATGTGGCACCAGTTGGATTGGGCATTTGGGCTCAGGACGTTATTCTCAGACTGTACATTTTTGTGTTGGGGTTTTTACTTGCAATATTACCCATCGCCCTTCTTCGTCTTTCAAAGAGGGAATTTACCTAGGCATTGAACAAATTTATCGTATATCGTCTTTGATTGTTAAGGTACCGTTGGCTGGTCGCAGGAGTTTGGTGCAGAGAATTTGATTCAGCCGAAAATTCGAACGATTTACTACACGGCAAACCATTGTCGCTTTTTCCTCTTTCTTCTGTCCTTCGCTCCACGTGGCCTACCCAGGCGCTTACCTTGAGCCTTAACTCGTGCCAAACCGGCTTTAGTCCTCTCGCTTCTACGTTGACTCTCCATCTTGGCTACCCAACCGGATAGGTCACCACATACAAAAACCCTATTTCTTAATTACCGCCCCCACCCCGATTCCCAGCGGCAAAGCCACCTCCCTCAGTACGTTGCCGATTGCCTCCCTCAGACCCTTCCGCTGCTCCCTTGTGATTTGGTAATTGGTTTTCACCAGCCCCGCCAGCGTGTTCGTTGCCCGCATGATAAGGTTGATGTTCTCCGGGTCCTTCTCCAGCACCGACTTTATCTTCACCCTGAGCAGGGCAATCTCGTCGTCGATGCCCTCCACCCCGGCGGCAATCTCGAAGTCGATTTTCTCCGCCTCGTCGAACACCTTGGAATAGAACCCGTGTGTCCGGGCGTTCTGGTTACACTTTGGGGGCCCTTTTTTCTTTTTTTTTCGTGCCGGCATTTGGTTTCTCCCCGTTCTCCAGGTATTTGGCCGCCGCCAGGACAATGGTGTGGGCTGCCAGGTCCCATTTTTGGCGTTCTACGGCTAGTCGTAATAGCCTCATGTTCTCTCTCCTTTACATAACTACTAAAACAATCCACGACACGTTAGCCTGGAATTGTTTCCGTCAAAATAATAGCACTTATGTTCTATTAAGACTATAAAGCTTTGTCGTTATTTTAAAGGGCGGTTTTCCTTTCCGGTGCCCGGATAATTTGCGATAACCTGGGCCGCCATTATAGAATAGGCTGAGCATTGAGATGGATATTGCCCGCCAGTTATACCAGCTTCAGGAAGTAGACCTCGAAATTGAGTCAGACGAAAAAACGCTGAATGGTGTCGTCGTCCGGCTCGGCGACAATCGTGTTATCCTTGAAGCTCAAGGCAGGCTTGCTTCGGCAGAGCAGCAACTGGACGAACTGCGACGACGCCAGCGTACTGCCGAGCAGGAAACCGAAGACCTCGTGGTCAAGCTCACCACGGTGGAAGGGCAACTGTACAGCGGCCGAATCCAGAATCCCAAAGAATTGGCCGCCCTGCAGCACGAGGTCGAATTATTCAAGGTCAAACGCAGCCGTCTGGATGATGGGGTGCTGGTCATTATGGACGAGGTTGAGCGGGTCGAAAGCGACGTCGCTGCCGCTACCACGGCGTTGCAAAAGCTGGAAGCGGCCTGGAATCAGGAACAGCAAGCATTGACCGCCGAAGCGGCAAAGCTCAGGAGCAAACTGACTGACTTGAAACAGAAGCGGCAGTCTCTTTCGGCTGGAATCGACACGCCGGTCGTCGGCGTTTACGATAAACTCCGGAAGCAGAAAGGCCAGGCGGTGGCCCGGGTGGAGCAGGGTATATGCCGGGGTTGCCGTATATCCTTACCTTCCAGTGACCTGCAACAGGTGAGGAGCGGTAACCTGGTGCACTGCAGCAGTTGTGGACGTATTATGTTTTTACCCTGACCCCCGAAATTTGAGTGACCAAACCCCTGTCTCAAAGGGTGAAAAATACCGGGATATTCGGATAGCTGGTTTGCCGTGGTTGCCTGCCCTGCCTGACTCCTGTCGGGTTTGTCTTAAACGTAAACCGGGTTCGGAATGAATTAAGGAAAACAGATGAATACAAAAAGTATGCTAATCTGGGTAGACGGCGCCGCGCGGGGTAATCCGGGTCCGGCCGCGATAGGTGCCGTGATAAAAGACGAGCAGGGGGCGACTCTGGCTCGTATTTCTCAACGCATCGGCAAAACCACCAATAACCAGGCGGAGTACCGGGCGCTTATTGCCGCGCTGGAAAAAGCGGTCCAGCTCGGTGCCCGGAAGGTCTCGGTATATTCGGATTCGGAGCTGGTGGTGCGGCAAATCACCGGTAGATACCGGGTGAAAAAAGCGGAGCTGAAACCGTTGTTCCAAAAGGTAACCCAATTGCAGAGCCGGCTGGAAAGCTTCTCCATCAGCCATATCCCCCGTGAGCAAAACACGGAAGCTGACCGCTTGGCTAATGAAGCCCTGGACCAGGGCAGTTGACTAACTGAGTTTACGAGAATAGACTATAAGTGGGTCAAGTAAACCGGGTGACCGCCCTGAAATATCGGGGAGGAAAGTCCGAGCTCCACCGGGCAGGAGGCTGGGTAACACCCAGGAGGGGTGACCCTACGGACAGTGCCACAGAAACATACCG
>JACZSH010000111.1 GCA_022574315.1 Chloroflexota bacterium
CAACCTTCCTTATTGATAATCAGAGATACATTAAGAAAGATGCTTCCCTTAAGAATAATATGTCCAAGATAAACGAGTTAATCGTGGCTCCGTTCTATGACCTGCTTTGCGTCGGCGAAGAGAAAAAGGTCAAGAATATTGGTGCCCGGCTGCTGGATGCCGGCGATATTATGCAGACTCTTTCCGGCTGGACGATAATCGGTTATGGCGAATCTTCCTTGCCGTTGTTTCAGCTTCCCTTTGAGTGGGCGCGCAGTTTCAAAAGAAAAAGCGACGAGACTCACAAAGGGATTCAGGCGATGGACGGCGCGGTAAGCGAACTGTCGCTCGAATGTGACCCCCACGATGCCAGTCGGGCGCTTTACTTACTGTCGGCGCCGACCCGGGAAATGAATATGGACCTGGTAAAGGAACTGGGCGATTACCTGAAAGACATTGCCTCGGAGGCTATCATCCGGTATGGCGATTACCCCAGGAGAAGAGGTACGCTGACGATTACGGTCATCCTGTCCGGACTTAAGCGTGTGACGAGGGTGAAGAAAATCTACGACATGTTTCCCGAGGCCATGGAAAAAGAAAAAAAGATAATACAGGATATTGAAATCGGTATCACCGAACTGGAGGATGCTTCGCTCACCGTGCCTTCGCTGTTGTAGCCGGCTGTCGTCACAGGACTCCCGCTACATGAAGACCGGAATCCCGTTTTCTTCTCAGGAATCAAACACCGCTGGTCCGGCTCAGGACCGTACCGCACCGGCGTGGCGCTGCACAAATCTGGCCAGCCGCGCCAGGGCCTCTTCGATGTCGGGTAGTGAGGCGGCATAGCAGCAGCGCACGAAACCTTCGCCCTGCCGCCCGAAGAGGTCGCCGGGCATGACCACCACCCTTTCTTCGCGGAGCAGGGTCTCCATGAACTCTCCTGAGGTCATACCGGTAATCTTGACCGAAGGAAAAGCGTAAAAAGCGCCCATCGGCTCATGGCAACTGAGGCCGATATTGTTCAGCCCCCGGACGATTACCTGGCGGCGCTGGCTGTATTCGCCCAGCATCTGCCGGACATCGTCTTCACCATTCTTGAGAGCTTCGATGGCGGCCATCTGGGCCATGCTGGCCGGGCTGAGCATCGTGTTCTGGTGTATCTTGACCATGGCGGCGATGATATCCGCCGGGCCGGCGGCGTAACCCAGGCGCCAGCCCGTCATGGCGTAGGCTTTGGAAAATCCGTCGAGCAAAACGGTGCGCTCTTTCATTCCCGGCAGGCTGGGGAAACAGGTATGTTCCACCCCGTAAGTCAGCCGACTGTATATTTCATCCGATATAACCAGTAAGTCGTGTTTTTGGGCTACCTCGGCAATTTCGGCAAGCTCTTCGCGGCTCATTTCGGTGCCGGTCGGGTTGGCCGGATAGCCGAAGAGAATCACTTTTGTCCGGGGAGTGAGGCGGGCTTCGAGTCGTTTCGCCTCGAGCTTGAAGCTGTTTTCGGCCGTGGTCGGCACCGTCATCGGAATGCCGTGCGCCATGGTAATGCAGGGCGGATAGCAGATGTAGTAAGGGTCGGGCATGACCACTTCATCACCCGGGTCCAGGAGGGCACGGAAGGCGAGGTCCATTGCCTGGCTGGAACCCACCGTGATGATAATCTCGCTGTCCGGGTCGTAGCGCACACCGGAGCGGTTTTCGATGTTCTGCGCCACGGCGCGTTTCAGTTCCGGGAAACCGGCGCTGGGCGTGTACCTGGTCTGCCCCCTTTTTAGCGCCTCCAGGCCGGCTTCGCAGATGTGCCAGGGGGTGGTAAAATCAGGCTCCCCAACCCCCAGCGAGATAATTCGTTGCCCTTCCTGGGGAAGTGAATGGAACAGGTTCAGGAACTTGCTGAATCCCACGTCGGGCACCTGGTTTACCTGGCGTGACGTTCGTATCCTGGGGCTGGCTTCTGTTTTGTCCGGCATATTTCCTGTAATCTCCTCCCCGTTACCAACCGGAAATAGCCGCCGCTGCTTGGCGCTGGTATGGCTCTTTCCGTCTTATTCCGGAAACAGGTTATTTTACTTTTTAGTTTGAATCGCTTTTTTGAAATTGTAGCACCTTCGGTAACACTTTGACAACGGAACCAGGTAGCGGGCGGTAACCGGGAGGGCCGGCGGATGTCGGGCGCAGTTTCACCCCGCTGGTTACTCCACCCCTGGTTGTCCGGTGCTACCCGACTTCTAGGCGGTTAAAGATTTAAACGCCGTGCTGATTGCCGCCACGGTCGTCTCGATATCCTTCTCGCTGTGGGCCAGGGAGATAAACGCCGCCTCAAACTGTGATGGAGGCCAGTAAATCCCCTGCTCCAGCAGTTGCCAGAAAAACCGCCCGAACCGCACCGTATCCGATGCCGCCACCGCTTGGTAGTTCAGCGCCGCGTTGCCGGTGAAAAAGATGGTCAGCAGGGAAGCCACCCGTGAGATGTTTACCTCCACGCCGGTTGCCGCCGCCGCCCTGGCAATGCCTTCTTCCAGCCGGCGGGCGGTTTTTTCCAGTTGCTCATAAACCCCGGGCTGTCCCAGTGCCGAAAGGGTGGTTATCCCGGCCGTCATGGCCAGTGGGTTGCCGGACAGCGTGCCTGCCTGGTAGACCGACCCGGTTGGCGCCATCTTCTCCATGATTTGTCGCTTTCCGCCGTAGGCGCCCACCGGCAAACCCCCGCCGATAATCTTGCCCAGGCAGGTCAGGTCCGGGTTGATTCCGTACAACGCCTGGGCTCCGCCGTAGGCGACGCGGAAACCGGTGATAACCTCGTCGAAGATAAGCAGTGCTCCCGTCCGTTCCGTCAGCTGGCGCAGGCCGGCCAGGAAACCGGGTTGAGGCGGCACCACCCCCATGTTGGCCGCTACCGGCTCGATTATTACCGCCGCGATGTTTCCCTCGTGCTGCCGGAACAGCTGCTCTACGGCCTTGATATCGTTATAGGGCGCCACCAGCGTATTCTCGGCATAAGAGGCCGGTACGCCTGGAGAATCGGGTATGCTCAGCGTGGCCATACCCGAGCCGCCTTTGACCAGCAGTCCGTCGGCGTGGCCGTGGTAGCCGCCGTCGAATTTTATGATCTTATCCCGGCCGGTAAATGCCCGCGCCAGGCGCAGCGCGCTCATGGTAGCTTCCGTCCCCGAGTTTACGAAGCGCACCATCTCGATTGAGGGTACGGCATCGCAGACCATTTTGGCCAGCGTTATCTCCAGTTCGGTGGGTGCGCCGAAGCTGGTGCCCAGTTCGGTAACCCGTTTCAGTGCCGCCACTACCTGGGGATGGGTATGCCCCAGAATCAAAGGTCCCCACGAACAGACGAAATCGATATACTCATTATTGTCGGCGTCGAATATTTTTGAGCCCTCTCCCTTTACCATGAACGGAGGAGTACCGCCCACTGCCTTGAAGGCGCGCGCCGGGCTGTTGACTCCGCCGGGTATATACTGCTGCGCTTCCTTGAAAAGTTGCTTCGAATGCTCCTGGTTCATCGGGACCTCCTCATTTTTCTTGTCGCCACCGGCCCACATCCCTGGCGTGGTAAGTCAGAATTATGTCGGCGCCGGCTCTCTTGATGGCGGTGAGCGTCTCCATTACCGCTCGTTTTTCATCCAGCCAGCCGCGCTGGGCGGCGGCCTTAACCATGGCGTACTCACCGCTGACGTTATAGGCGGCCAGCGGGATGTTGTAGCTATTGCGTATCTGCCTTATCACGTCCAGGTAGGCCAGCGCCGGCTTGACCATGATGATATCCGCTCCCTCGGCGATATCCTGTTCCGCTTCCCGCAGAGCCTCCCGGGCATTGGCCGGGTCCATCTGGTAACCAAGGCGGTTGCCGAACTGCGGTGTCGAATCCGCCGCCTCGCGGAAAGGCCCGTAAAACGCCGAAGCATACTTGGCGGTGTAGGCAAGAATTGGTATATGCTGAAATCCGGTCTCGTCCAGTGCCATGCGGATGGTTTTCACCCGCCCGTCCATCATGTCTGAGGGGGCGATAATGTCCGCGCCGGCTTCCGCATGGGACAGGGACATCTTCGCCAGCAGCGTTAGTGTTCGGTCGTTATCGACCTGTCCGTCGACGATTACTCCGCAGTGCCCGTGACTGGTATATTCGCAGAGGCAGACATCGGTTATCACCAGCAGTTCCGGCGCCGTTTTTTTGATGACCCGTATCGCCTGCTGAATGACCCCTTTGGAGTGTAAAGCCGACGACCCCGTTTCATCCTTGTTTTCCGGTATACCGAAGAGCAGTACCGCCGGGATGCCCAGTCCGGCTATTTCGGCCACTTCCTTCGCCAGGCGGTCGGGCGAGAACCGGAATACGTCCGGCATCGAGCTTATTTCCTGCTTTATCCCCTTGCCTTCGACGACGAACATCGGGTACACCAAGTCGGCTATGTCAACATGGGTTTCCCGCACCAAGGCTCTTAACGTTGCCGTCCGGCCCAGCCGGCGCAGGCGTATTTCAGG
>JACZSH010000112.1 GCA_022574315.1 Chloroflexota bacterium
CCGGTGAAGAGTTCATAGATGACCAGCAGGTTATAGATTCCGGGACGGTTTTCATCAAAACAAACCTCGCGCCGTGAGTCAGTGGTGGCTCGCATGACCTTGGACCGGATGGCATCTGGTGAATCAAGTAAATTGATGGCGTGCCCCGAATCCGTCTCACTCTTGCTCATTTTCTTGGTGGGGTCGTCAAGCCCCATTATCCTGGCGCCGGTTTTGGGGATAAACGCCTCTGGTAAAACGAAAGTCTGGCCATATATTGAGTTAAACCGCTGGGCGATGTCCCGGGTGAGCTCTACGTGCTGTTTCTGGTCTTCGCCCACGGGTACGACATCGGTCTCATAGAGCAGGATATCGGCCGCCATGAGCGCCGGGTAAGCGAAAAGGCCAACGCTTACCTGGTCTTTCAGGTCCTCCGACTTCTCTTTAAACTGGGTCATCCTCTGCATCCATCCCATTGGGGTGAAACAGTTAAGTATCCAGGCCAGTTCAGCGTGAGCACCGATGTGGGACTGGACGAAAACAGTGGACAGTTCGGGGTCAATGCCAGCCGCAAAAAGAAGCCCGGTTACCTCACGTGTCTTAGCTCTCAAGGTTTCAGCATCCTGAGGGGTGGTGATGGCATGCAGGTCAACGATGCAAAAGATGCTTTCGAGTTCAGTCTGCGACGCCACCCAGTGCTTAATTGCCGCCAGGTAGTTGCCAATATGGATATCGCCGGTTGGCTGAATGCCAGAGAATGCTCGTTTCTTCATCTTTGGTTCATTATAAAGCAGTAATGATGCGCTGCTTTATAACTACAGACCTCCAGGGGGTATTTTACACTATTTTCTAGTTTATATTCCAGTCATGATACTCTGGATTGTTTACTGGCTGCTCATCATTTTCCCGCTTCCGGGGGCTTTGCCCCAAAAGTACTGAATCCATGTCACCCTGAGCCACTTTTATGTCACCCTGAGCGTAGCGAAGGGTCTGGGGGTGGTGGGGACTATCTGTGCACTACCAGCCCCACCTACAGATTCTTCGTCACTTCGTTCCTCAGAATGACATTTGAGGCAAGACCCTTTTTAATGCAAAGGGTTTTATGGTTCCTGATTAATCACAGAGTCGAAGGCGCCATGTATATCCTGGCCGGTGCGCAAGCGGTCGCGCAGCAGAGCCTCTTCAGAGGCCAGTTTCAGCGCCAGGGCAACGGTTTCCGCGGCACGGTCTCCGGGAATGACAACTACACCGTTAATGTCGCCAAAGACGATATCACCGGGGTTGACGGTCACGCCGCCACAGGGCACGGCCCGGCCACTATCAACGATGCCGGCCTTTCCGGTGGGGTCGACCATATTTACCCCGGCGGCAAAGCCCGGGAAGTTCATTTCAGCGAGCTGTTTAATGTCCCGCAAAGCACCATCGGTTACCAGGCCAGCGGCACCGCGAACCTGAGCGGCAACCGCCAGTAAATCACCGAAAAGGGCGGTGCGCAGGGAGCCGGAACTGCCGATGACAAGCACGTCATCGGGTTTAAGGGAGTTAACCACGTCCAGAATATTGAGGAACGGCTTATCGCCGGTTTCGTCCCTGTCCAGAGCCTGGACGGGGTATGCCTGGCCAACGACAGTTGCCCCGGGGAAAGCGGGGCGGACCTCAGCGCGCATGGCCTGGCCGTGAATGCCCATAGCATCGAGAGCATCGGAAACCAGAGTGGTCTCCAGCCGGCTCCGCAAAGTTTCGAATATTTCCTGTTCACCGTCTAAACCAGGCATGGCTACGACCTCCTAAAGACGTATGGCGGGGGGATAAGGGGAGTGGGGTAATTCCCAAACCCCTTTTTTAATATAAAGGTTATTTTTTGGCGGGTTTTTTATCTTTGTCATCGGTGGGCCGGCTGAGGATTTCATCGATAAGACCGTACTCCACCGCCTGAACGGGGTTGAGATAGAAGTCGCGGTCGGTATCGTGGCTAATCTTTTCCAGCGTCTGACCGGTATGGGTGACGAGGATACCGCGAATGAGGTCCTGCAGGCGCATGATTTCCCGGGCGGCGATTTCAATATCGGCGGCCTGTCCCTGGGCGCCGCCCATCGCCTGGTGCATGTGGATGGTGGCATTGGGCAGAGCAAAGCGCTTTCCCCTGGCGCCGGCGGTGAGCAGGATAGTGCCCATGCTGGCGGACAGGCCAACACAGATGGTGGAGACGTCAGGGCGGATAAGCTGCATGGTATCGTAAATGGCGAGACCGGCAGAGATGATGCCGCCGGGGCAGTGGATATAAAGGCTGATATCCTTGTCCGGGTCTTCCCTCTCCAGGTAGAGAAGCTGGGCAATGGTGACATTAGCCACCTGGTCGCCAATGGGCATGCCGAGCATGATGATACGCTCCTTGAGCAGGAGCGAGTAGATATCGAAAGCCCGCTCCCCGCGAGGACTGCTTTCGATTACCATCGGGATAATGTTATTCGGGTTGAGGTTCATTGTTCGCCTCCTCCTTTTTCTTTTTCCGAGCGGGTCTGCCGGAATCAGTGGCTATTGCCGCCAGACGGTCAATGGTTTGCCGGGTCAGCAAGTACTGCCGGACCGACTGGCGAGACGGCGGAGTGTGCAACATTTTCCGCATCGATTCCTTATTTTCACCGGCACTCTTAAGTATAGTTTCTACCTCGGTATCAATGTCAAGGTCGGTGACTACGATATTCTCCGATTCAGAGAGTTTACCCAACACCAGAGAGCGGGCCACTTTCTGTTCGGCGGCCGGGTGCATCTCCTCGTGCAGCTGCTCGGCGGTCTTGTTGATGCTCTTGAGATAAGCGGCCAGGTCACCGCCCTGCATCTGAAAGCGGCGGGCCTGGTCTTCAATCATCCCGTCTATCTCAATTTCCACCAGGACCGGCGGGAACTCAACGCGGGAGAGGGCGACGACGGCGGTGAGCGCTTTTTCCTCAAACTCCACCTTGACTCTTTTCTCAGCCTGGAGCTTCAGGTTAGTCTCAATCTCTTTGCGGAGCGCTGCCAGGTTTGCCAGCTCGGGGCCGACCTGACGGGCAAAATCATCGTTCAGCGCCGGCAATTTTTCTTCTTTTATTTCAATAAGCTTCACCTTGAAAGACGGCTCCTTACCGGCCATCTCGCTCCGGGGATAGTCATCCGGAAGTTTCAGGGTGAACTCTTTTTCACCGTCTTTTTTCATGCCCACCAGTTGGGCGGCGAAACCGGGGGCGGGGAAAGCAGAGTCTTCATCCAGGCGATACTGGAAGCCCGGCCGGGTTAAGAAGGGTTTACCGTCAAGGTTACTCTCGACATCCATGACGGCAAGGTCTTTAAAAGCAGCGGCGCGGTCAACGGATTCCCAAGTGGCGTTCTGGTGGCGCAGGTTTTCCAGCACGTCAGCCACGTTCTGAGTGGTGATTTTTACCTTTTCCGGCTTTATTTTGATGGTCTTGTAATCACCGAGCTCGACAACGGGCGGTAAGGGCACCACTGCCTTGAATATCACCGGCTCGGTCTGGGTGACTTCAATCCGGGGTCGGGCAATAGTCTCGATGGCCTGCTCTTTAATCGCTTTTTCGTAAGCGTCCGGTACCAGGTGGTTGATGGCGTCTTCCAGGATATAGTCTTTACCCAGGTGGCGTTCCAGGATATCCCGCGGGGCTTTTCCTTTGCGGAAGCCGGGGATATTAGCCTTCCGGGACAGGCGGCCGCGGGCTTTTTTTAAGGCTTCTTCTACCTCAACAGGCTCCATCTCAACGGTGAGGAAAGCCTGACTGCTCTCCGTCTTTTCTCTGGTTACCTTCACCATACCTCCAATCGTTCAGCCGGTACTTCGTTTGTCCTGAAAATATTTCATGTAGCCGGCGACATTCATGGGCACCAGCTCTTCAGTCAAATATTTGTGTAAGAGTTCCATGCGGCGCACCGGCTCCAGCTCAGCGCACATGTCCTGCCGCAGCTTTTCGGCGGCATTATCAAAGACGTCTCCATTTACCGCCCGGGGTACCAGTATTTCCCAAGCCTGAAGCAGGTCAGCGGCGTGGCGCAGGTCTTCCCCGACGCGGTCAGTGGCGCCAAAATGGGAATAATAAATCCGGGAAGAGTCCAGTCGCGCCAGCCTTTCCAGCGATGCCAGGTAGAGGGATAAATCAAAGCCGGGGGGTGGGGTAACCGGCAGGAGGACACTGTTTTCAGCCACCGAGACGCCGATGGCGTCACCGCTGAATAATCCGTTGTTCCGGCTCTCGCGGATACAAAGCTCGTGGGGAGCGTGCCCCGGGGTCTCCAGGAAACGCAGCACCTGCCGGGCGCTCAACTTGATTTCGTCGTTCTCGGCGACGGGGTGGACGCGGTCGCCGTCGACGGGGACGACTTCTCCTATCTTAGCCATCATTGCCTCGCCCTGCGCCTCGGCAACACTGCGCACCAGTCGGTCCGGGGCGACCAGATGCCGGCCG
>JACZSH010000113.1 GCA_022574315.1 Chloroflexota bacterium
CAGGAACAGACCAGTGTCGTTTGCCTCGGCTTCGGTGAATCTCTTGCCTCCATTGGCGGCAAACCCTGGCCCCCACAACATAAAGGGGACCGGGTCACCACTATGAGTCTGAGTTTCAATCGGGGTGGGGTGGTCAGGCATGACCAGCACCCGGAGGTTGCCTGGCTGCCAGTAGCGGAGCCGGCGGACGACCCCTCTATCTATTCTCTGAATAGCCTCCACTTTATCATCAATTGACCCGGCATGAGCCGCCTCGTCCGGGGCTTCGATATGGATAACAACCAAATCGTGCTCCTCAAGCGATTCGAGCGCCCCGCTCGACTGAGAGGCGTAGTCATTGTCCAGACCATCAGTCACCCCTGGTATCTCCAGGACATCTATCCCCATCATCCCGGCTAAGCCGCCGAGAAGGTCAACCCCGGAGGTCATCGCCGCCCTAACCCCGTGAACCTGCTCGAAGGCGGGCAAATCCAGCGCCTGACCGCTGCCCCAGAAGAGCCATATCGTAGTCACCGGTATATCGCCGCGAGACCTTCGTGCCACATTTACCGGGTGCTGCCAGAGCACATCTTCTGACTTCGCCATCAGGTCACACAGCCGGTCGCTCCCCTGACCTTTAGGCAGGAATTGGTCAATAGGCTTATCCGGGATATCATGTGGCGGAGTGCAGACGGCCAGCAGGGCGTCCTCATACCCTCTAAGCTTCAAGATATGGCGGTAGCGGACGCCGGGGTAAAAATGAATGCTGTCGCCACCCAGGCTCTGGTTTAAAGCCGAGATAAGCGGCCGCGCCTCCTCAGTGCTGATATGCCCTGAGCTGTAGTCCCACATCTTCTCATCACGGGTTGCCACCAGGTTGCAGCGAAAAACTACCCCCCTTTCCCCAACCGGAATGCCCAGGCTCCGGGCCTCAATGCCTGCCCTCCCCTGGTAATAGACACTGGGGTCGTAACCAAGCAGTGACATGCAGGCACAGGCACTGGAAGGCTCCATCCCCACCGGCACAGTGCGTGCAAGCCCAAGAACGCCCTCCTGCGCCATGACATCCAGGTTTGGAGTATAAGCCAGCTCCAGGCAGGTCTTGCCCCCATGCTCAGGCAGCGGCAAGCCCGAGGCGCCATCAGTTATCAGAATACAGTATTTCATTTTTAGTAACCTTACCCCCTCAATCCCCTCCCCCTCATGCAAAGAATACATCTCTCTCCTTCTTTGAAGGATGGAGAGGGGGAAGATTTATTTTAAGAGAGGCTCCGCCTCTCTTAGACTCTCCTTTAAGGTGCCTCTCCTTAAAAGGAGAGGGGGAAGGATTAGTTTTGAAAAGGTGAAACCCCTTCAATCTACCCCCCTTTGACTAAATGGGAAGAGACTTTAGCCTTCTAATGAAGGACGGGAATTTATGGGCAAGACGCTGGCTGAAAAGATATTGAGCGAGAAATCGGGCAGCGACGCCCGGGCGGGCGATATCGTCATCGCTAAAGTAGACCTGGTTTTTATCCAGGACACCACCGGTCCGCTCACCGTCCGGCTGTTTCGGTCGGGCGGCTTCAAGGGTTTGGCTAATCCACTGCGCACGGTGCTGTTTATCGACCACGCCGTGCCCAGTCCCAGCCTGGGGCTGTCCAACGACCACCGGCTGCTGCGGGAGTTCGCCGGAGAGACCGGCGCCAGTATGTCGGACATCGGGGAAGGCGTCTGCCACCAGCTGGTGGGCGAGTCCATGGCACGGCCGGGGGACGTGGTGGTGGGGTCGGACTCGCACACGGTAACTGCCGGGGGGCTGGGGGCATTCGCCACCGGTATGGGCTCGTCGGACGTGGCCGTGGCCATGGCGCTGGGTAAGACCTGGTTCCGGGTGCCGGAGAGCCTAAAAGTGACCGCGACCGGCAGTTTTACGAAAGGCGTCTATGCCAAGGACTTTATTCTGCACTTAATCGGGCTGATTGGCGCCGACGGCGCTACCTACAAAGCGCTGGAGTTCGGCGGCGACGCCGTAGCGGCGATGTCGATGTCTCCGCGTCTGACCATTGCCAATATGGCGATAGAAGCGGGGGCAAAGGTGGGGCTTTTCCCGTCCGACCGGACGACAGGCGACTACCTGGCGGCACAGGGACGGGGTGAGGATTACCGGCCCATTGCGCCCGACCCTGACGCCGATTACGAAAAGACGATAAAGATTGACCTGAAGCTGCTGGAGCCGACGGTGTCCCGGCCGCACACGGTGGATAATACCGCCCTGGCGCGGGACCTCAAGGGAACGAAAATACAGCAGGTGTTTATCGGCACCTGCACCAACGGGCGGCTGGACGACCTGGAGATAGCCGCCGGTATTCTAAAAGGTAAGCAAAGCAATCCCGGCACAAGGCTGATTGTCGGGCCGGCGTCACGGCAGGTGATGCTGGAGGCGATGAAGGCGGGCTATATCCAGACGCTGGTGGCGGCGGGAGCGACTATCCTGCCACCGGGATGCGGGCCCTGTCTCGGTCTGCACCAGGGGATACTTGGCGACGGAGAGGCCTGCCTGTCAACGTCGAACCGGAATTTCCAGGGGCGCATGGGCAACCCTGACGCCTTCGTCTACCTGGGCAGCCCGGCAACGGCGGCGGCGACGGCACTCAGCGGAGAAATTACTGATCCGAGGGAGGTAATGCCGGGGTGAAGGGGAAAGCTTTCAAGTTTGGCGACAGTATTTCCACCGACCATATTATACCGGGTCGCTTCGCCCACCTGCGGAGTAACCTTCCCGAGCTGGCGAAGCACGTCCTGGAAGACGCCGACCCGACTTTTGTGACCCGGGTGAAGGCGGGAGATTTCATCGTCGCCGGTAACAACTTCGGCCTGGGGTCGAGTCGGGAACATGCGCCGCTGGTTATCAAGATGGCCGGAGTCAGCGCCATACTGGCTAAATCGGTAGCGCGTATCTTTTTCCGCAACGCCATAAATCTGGGGCTGCCGGTACTGATATTCGACACGGACGGTATCGGCGATGGGGACGAACTGGAGATAGACCTGGGGGCGGGGACGATAAAAGACCTGACCAGCGGCCGGCAGTTTACCTCGGGGCGGATTCCGGAGGTCATGCTGCGCATCCTGGATGAAGGCGGGCTGATTCCCTACATCCAGAAGTACGGCGATTTTAAACTATAATCTGAGGATGATAGAGATGACACACAAGGTTACCCTGATTCCGGGTGATGGCGTCGGGCCCGAGGTAGTGGCGGCGACGAGACGGGTGCTGGAAGCTACCGGTGTCTCGTTCGTGTGGGAAACGGTCGAGGCCGGCGCCGACGTCATGGAAAAATACGGCACGCCGCTGCCGGAATCGGTGCTGGAATCGATAAAGAGGAACGGGGTGGCGCTGAAAGGCCCGGTGACCACGCCGGTGGGCTCCGGGTTCCGGAGCGTCAACGTGGCTATCCGTAAAGAACTGGACCTTTACGCCTGCGTCCGTCCCTGCAAGATATATCCCGGCGTCCCATCAAGGTACCAGGACGTAGATATTGTCGTCGTCCGGGAAAATACGGAAGACCTCTATGCCGGAATTGAGTTCGAGAAAGGCGCCCCGGAGACGGCCCGGCTTATCCAGCTGGCGTCGGAAACGGGGAGAGGCGAGATACGGGCAGACTCAGGAGTGAGCCTGAAAGTGATTTCGGAGATGGGAAGTCGGAGAATTGTCCGCTTTGCCTTTGACTATGCCCGCGCTAACCAGCGGCAGAAGGTAACCGCTCTGCACAAAGCCAACATCATGAAATTCTCCGACGGGCTTTTCCTGGCGGTGGCCCGGGAAGTGGCCCAGGAGTATCCCGATATCGAGTTCGAGGACAGGATTATCGATAACATGACCATGCAACTGGTGAGAAGACCGCAGCAGTTTGACGTGGTGGTGGCGCCCAACCTGTACGGCGATATCATCTCCGACCTGTGCGCCGGACTGGTCGGCGGGCTGGGAGTGGCGCCGGGGGCCAACGTGGGTGAGAAATACACCGTTTTCGAGCCGACCCACGGCAGCGCGCCGAAGTACGTCGGCCAGAATAAGGTCAACCCCATGGCCACCATGCTCTCCGGGATGCTGATGCTGCGCCACCTCGGCGAGGCGGATGCCGCCGACCGACTGGAAAGCGCCATCGCCGGCGTCATCGCCGAAGGTAAGAACGTCACCTATGATATGAAGTCCGATGGCACGGCGGGGGTGGGCACCTCAGAGGTGGCCGACGCCGTAATCGGGAAATTGAAGGGATAGCGTATGCTCGCCAAAATCAGCATCATCGGGGCGGGGAGTGTCGGCGCCACCACGGCACAGCGGCTGGTGGAAAAGAACTGTGCCGACATCGTGCTGGTTGACATAATAGAAGGACTGCCGCAGGGCAAGGCGTTGGATATGATGGAGTCGGCACCCGTTCTCG
>JACZSH010000020.1 GCA_022574315.1 Chloroflexota bacterium
CCGCTAACCAGCGGGCACCAGATGTAGTCCGGGTCAAGCTTTTTCAAGCGGATGACGTAGGTGCTGAAGTCCATTGTCCCCGGTGGGGCTATCTCAGCGCCAACATGCTCAACCTTGCTCAGCTTTTCCGCATATAGCTCCCCCGGCTTGATACCGCTAGCCCCCATGGTATTATCCCAGCCAAGGTGGGCATAGCGGGCGGGTCGGCCCATCTTCTCCATATCCCAGGTGTCTTGAATCCAGTTGAGAACCATAATCTCGTAATTATCCCAAAGCGGGGAAACGCTGAAGACAAACTCCGGGGGGAGAACACCCAGTGTAGAGGTGACATAACCGACGGCGGGGATCATGTCACGGGCGGCCAGCGGCTTGATAGTATCACCGTCCTGGGAATAGATGAACTGGATTATCATCGGGTTTTTCGGTTGCATCCTCATGTAAGCCGGGACGATCTGGGCCATATCATACCTCGTGTCCTCAGTCACCATGTTGAACCTGATGCCAGGCATAAGACCGGTATCGCTGGCCCAGTCATAGTATGCTTTGCTCATGTTGAACTGCATCTTGGTTGGTATCGCCAGGGGACCGGTAAAGCCGGAGAGAAAGCCCAGCGTTATCGTCCTCTCCTTGGCTGGAGTTGGATCCGGTGCCGGTGCTGGAGCCGGTGCTGGCTGTGCGCAAGCTGCCAATAACAGCGAACTAATCAGTATAACAGCAAATAAAACACCAATAATTCTTTTCAATGTGAAACCTCCTTAAATAAATACCGACAACTCAATAATAATTTGATTACCATTTATGTCATCTACCACCCCCTTCAGGGGACGAAGTATTCCCCATCATTTTCTAGAGTTCAGTTGGTTTCAACAGGCAATCTAAATTAACCAGTCCGCTGATTGCGGGAATAACCACCGCCGCTTGTCCCTCTCAGTTACTTGTGAAGTGACAATAGCATGGTTTTTCCGGTTTGTCAAACATACGCTATTGTTATATTCCCAATTGGTCAAGACAATAGCATTATTGGTGTTTCCTGTCAACAGGCTAACCTTCGGCTACTCAGCCGTGGTATCTTCCTGCATCAGGCCAAAAGTATTGCCTTCGGTATCCTGGCAGTAAGCCATATAGCCGACCCCGGGCACCGGTGTTTTCGGCAGGACAACTTTTTCTTCGCTGGCTTCTATCTTACGAATGAAACCATCAACCGAGGGGACGTCAATGGTATTGACCGCACCAATTAACTCACCCCGCCGATTCAGCGCGGTATGTTGACAAAAGGCTTTCCCGTACTTAAAGTGTCTATTAGCAAGCTTAATGATTTTAAAGACACGCGGGAAGGAGCAGATATGAGTGACGGCAATATTCACCAATTAACACCAAGTGTTTACTATTATACTTTCGGGCCTTACGAACCGGCGGTAGTCGCCCGCAGCGGAGATACCGTAGTTGCCGAGACCAGAGACGCGGAAGGTTACGACAAAAACATGGACATGCTCACCGAGGCACAAAAGCAGCGCAGCGATATCACCTCTTTCCGCGAAGCTAACCCCCTGGTCGGTCCGGTTTACCTCGAAGAAGCGGAGCCGGGCGATACGCTGGCGGTAAAAATCCAGCAGATTAAGCTGAATCGCGACTCCGCCTGGTCGAAACACCGGGCGCACTTCGGGGGGATGACCGGGGAGGTGCCGGGAAAGAGGTTGTTTCTGAATGAGCCCCTGCCCGAAAAGAGGTTTCACTGGCAACTGGACCGGTCGCGGAACACGGGCACCTGGGAGCTGACCAAAAGCCGGATAAAGCGAATCGAAATCCCGCTGCACCCTTTCTTGGGCTGTATCGGGGTGGCCCCCCGGTTCGGGCGGGTGGAAATGTCGATTACGCCCGGAGAATACGGCGGGAACATGGACTGCATCGAGACCAGGGAGGGTACCACCGTCCTTTTTCCGGTCTGGGTACGCGGCGCTTATCTCTTTTTCGGGGATGTCCACGCCGCGCAGGGTGACGGGGAGATTTGCGGGGTAGCGCTGGAGACCACCGCCGAGGTGACACTCAAGCTCGAAGTAATCAAGGATAGCCGCATTGAATGGCCCCGCCTGGAAGACGAGACGCACATCATGGCGACGGGCAGCGGGCGTCCGCTAATGGACTGCGTGCGCATCGCCCAGGTGGAGCTGATAAACTGGCTGGTGGACGGTTACGGATTTGACAAATGGGAAGCCTTCCAGGCCGTTTCGCAGGTGGGGACAATGCGTATCGGCAACGTGGTCGACCCCAACTACACCGTGGTCGCCAAATTCCCCAAGCGATACCTGGTAGCTTAGCCGCCACATAAGGTAATTACCCGCCACATTTGCCAGTACCGGTTACCAAACCGGACTTCAGCCTGCCTCCAGTATCTGCCGTATTTTATGGGTAGTTTTCAAGCCGTGGCCGGTAACCAGGGAAACAATAACGCCCTCCGGGTCTGACTCCGGGAGATACTTTTTCAGCCCGGCAATGGCGACCGCCGCCGTAGGTTCGATAAAATAACCCCTGCCGCCCATTTCCCGAAGTGCCTGCTCAATCTCATTATCGCTGACGACGATGAAGTCCCCGTTACTCCGCCTGACCGCTTCAATAACCTGGCCTCCCCTGACCGGGGCGGCCACGGCGATTCCTTCCGCAATGGTCTCTCTTTTGGCAATCACCGGGATTTGGGCCCGGTTTTCCCGAAATGCTTTATGTAAAGGGGCGCAGCTTTCGGCCTGCACGGCGATAATGGCCGGTACTTTATCAATTATTCCGGCGTCCAGAAGCTCGTTAAAGCCGATGTGGGCACCGATGACCAGTGTCCCGTTACCGGCGGGTAAAACGACCGCGCCCGGCGACTTCCAGCCGAGCTGCTCGCAGACTTCAAAGGCAAACGTTTTCGTCCCCTGGAAGAAAAACGGGTTCCAGACATGGCTGGCGTAATAGGTGTGCCGGGCGGCTTTCAGCGCCGCGGCGGCGGTATCCTCCCGGGTACCGGCTATCCGGCTCAAGCCGGCGCCGTAAAGCTGTATCTGGGACATTTTAGCGGGCGAGGTATCTTCAGGGACAAAAATACGGCAGCCGATTTCAGCCCGGGCGCAGTAAGCGGCAATGGCCGTACCGGCATTTCCGGAGGAATCCTCCACCACTTCTCTGATACCCAGCTCTCGCAGATGGCTGACCAGGACAGAGGCACCCCGGTCTTTGAAAGACCCGGTGGGAAGTAGCTGGTCCTGCTTGATGAAGACCCGGCGACCGTCAAAGTCTTCCGGGACGAGCGGGGTAAAACCTTCATCGAAGGAGACGATGGAAGCGTCATTTCTAATCGGTATGGCTTCCCGGTACCGCCACAGGGTCGGTTTTCTCTGCCGGATGCGGGCTAAATCAAAAACCGGCCGGAACTCAATGTCAAGGACGGAACCGCAATCGCATTGCCACCTCGGCTCGTCCAGCGGGTAAGCTGCCCGGCAGTGCCGGCAAACAAGCTGGTCCATGGTTTTCCTTTTTCGTTCGTCCCGGTGATTAATCTCCGACGGCCGCGATGGCGTCTATCTCGATTTGGTATCCGCCGTGCAGCTCCCGGGTGGGGACGACGGCGCGCGCCGGGCGGTGCTCACCAAAGGTTTCGGCGTATACTTCATTCACTTTTCCCCATAGCCCGATGTCGGAGATGTAAACAGTCGTCTTGATAACCCGGTCAAGGCTGGAGCCGGCGGCGGTCAGTATCTGAGACAGGTTTTTCAACGTTTGCTCCGTCTGTTCTTCGATGGAGCCGATGTGTTTATCCGTGGTTCCCGGATTTACCGGCAACTGTCCCGATACGTAGACCAGGTTCTGGTGAACGACCGCCTGGGAGTAATGACCGACCGGCTTCGGCGCCAGGGGCGTCAATACTTGTTTCATCTGACAAACCACCTCCTTTCCGCAACGAGTCCTGTTTCATCTCAGGAGCGTATCATGACCAGCATCATCTTGAACCTGGTCAGGGCTTTGAGGGCGTGCGGTTCATTGGCCGGCATTATCACCATTTCACCGGCGGTGACGCGGAGAGGCTTACCGGAAATGGTGACCTCGGCTTCTCCATCGAGGAGATAGACCAGCGCATCAAACGGCGCGGTATGTTCGCTCAGTCCCTGCTCCTGGCCGAAAGCGAAGAGCGTTAAAGTCCCCGTCTTCTGGTCGATAATCGTCCGACTGACGACGGAGCCTGCCTGATAGTCAATCATATCAATCAGGCGATGAACCTTCGCCGGAAGCTCGTCTTTACCCGGCTGCCCGTTATCTTTTGTCATTTGTTACCTCCTTACCAATAAGTCACCCGCCCCATTATATCACGCCCCGTCCGGCAAGTGGTCATCAAATCACGAAGCGCAGGGTATTATTCGGTTTTGGCTGGTGATGTCATGGCGAGCCGAAGGCGAAGCAATCCATATACAATCCATATAGATAATGCAATTATTGGAGATTGCTTCGTCGCTGCGCTCCTCGCTATGACGGGGCGGGGTTATTGGCAATGACAAATAGAATCAACCAAAGGCAAATAAAACGAAAGACAGGCGCACTTGTCTTTCCAGAGGTCAAGATTTATAATGTTGGCTGACCCGTCAAAGAAACAGGCGAGGTTTAGCGACAAAACGTCCCGGAAAGGATTTCAGTATCAGAAAGTTTAATCTTCGGTCGGTCCTATTCGGATTGCTGCCTCTTTTCGTGCTGGCCCACACCGGTCACCACCTGGTGTCAGCACTGTTAACGCCGCTGCTACCCTTTATCCGTGATGAACTGAGCCTCGACTATACCCAGGCCGGAGTACTGTTCTCCGCGTTTAATATCTCTTACGGCATCAGCCAGCTGCCCGCCGGCTGGCTGGCCGACCGCATCGGGCCGCGTATCACGCTTACTATCGGCGTGGCCGGCGTGGCGGCAGCCGGGCTACTGGCCGGACTTTCCCAAACGTACCTGATGCTGGCCGCGGTACTGGTGCTGATGGGACTGGCCGGCGGCGGCTATCACCCCTCGGCGGCACCCCTGGTCTCCGCCTCGGTAGAACCGAAGAACCGGGGAAGGGCGCTGGGCATACACCAGATTGGCGGCACGGTCAGTTTTTTCCTGGCACCGATAATCGCCGCCGGCATCGCCGGAGCGCTGGGCTGGCGGGGCACGTTTATTACCCTGTCCATCCCCACCATCGCCTTTGGGCTGGTGTTTTACGCGCTGCTGGGGCGACTGGGGCAGACGAGCCGACCCAAGCCGGCGAGCGCCGCGCCAACGGAGGCACTACCGGCTCCAGTCAACCGGCGGCGACTGATGGCATTCCTCATCCTGGGCATAGCCAGCATGGTGCTGATTTATTCGACGATAACATTTATTCCGCTCTACGTCGTTGACCACCTGGGGGAGAGCAAAAAAATCGGCGCCACCATGGTGGCGCTGGTGTTCTCCGGAGGCATCTGGGCGGGACCACTGGGCGGTTATCTTTCCGACCGCATCGGCCGAGTGCCCGTACTATTAGCGGTGGGACTTATCGGCGGCCCGGCCATCTACCTGATGACGCTGACACCGTACGGACTGGCACTGTGGGCAATACTGATAATCATCGGCATGGCAATGCATCTCGGTATGCCGGTAGTAGAAGCCTATATCATCAGTCACACCCCGGAGCACCGGCGCTCCACCGTCCTCGGTATCTATTACCTGGGCAGCCGGGGAGGTCCCGGAGTCATGGCCCCGGTGATTGGCTATTTCATCGATAACTACGGTTTCACGACCAGTTTCAGCCTGGTGGCGGCGGCCGTCATCGCCGTAACCCTGTTCTGCGCCATGCTGCTCTGGGGAAACCGTGACTGAAGAGCGAGGGCACGGCAATGACTGATATGCCGGTCTCCAAAAGCGGCCGAACGGCGATTGAAGTCGCCACCGAGGCAATCCGGCTGGGTGGCGAGATACTGCTTGCTCACGCCGGGGGCAGCAAAGAGATAAAAGAAAAGGGTAAAAGAGACCTGGTCACCAAGGTAGACCTGCTGTCCGAGAAGGCGATTTGCCAAACCCTGAGCGCCGAATACCCCGGGTACAATATACTCTCCGAAGAATCCGCCCCGGAAACACCGATTGACGGCTATACCTGGATAATCGACCCGCTGGCCGGCACCAATAACTACGTTTTTGGCATCCCGCTCTACGCGGTCAATATTGCCCTGGCCAGGGATAAGGACGTTCTGCTGGGGATGACCTACCACCCGGTAGCGGATGAGCTTTTCCGGGCTGTCAAGGGCGGCGGAGCCTATCTTAATGATGCGCCCATCCACGTCTCGGCACGGGCTTCGCTGTCAGCGGCAGTGCTCGGATTCGACACCGGTTATGACGTTACCCAGGGGAGAATGTTGCTAAACCTGGTCAGCGGGCTGTGGCCGCGGGTACACAGCCTGAGAGCTTTGGGGTCGGCGTCCCTGACGCTGTCCTATATTGCCTGCGGACGGGTGGACCTCTACGTGCGCGGCAGCCTGCACCCCTGGGATATTGCCAGCGGCCTCCGTCTGATCGAGGAAGCCGGAGGCAGCGTCACCGACTGGCGGGGCAAGAAGGAAATACTGAAAAACCAGGATATCGTGGCGACGAATAAGTTACTGCACCAGGAACTGCTGGGAGAACTGAAGCAGGCAGCCGGGCTGGTTCTCTAGTCCCGGCACTATCTCCCGTCATCAGGCACAGAGAGCTTCGACAAAGGCCTCGGCATTAAACGGGCTCATATCTTCCAGCCCTTCACCGACGCCGACGTACCGGATGGGAATGGCCAGTTCATCACAGATAGCCAGCACGATGCCGCCCCGGGCGGTGCCGTCCAGCTTGGCCAGGAAGATGCCGGTCACACCCACCGCCCCGGTGAAATATCTCGCCTGAGTCAACCCGTTCTGACCGGTGGTGGCATCGAGCACCAGGATGACTTCATGGGGAGCAGTGGCGTCCAGTCGGGTGACCACTTTTTTGATTTTCTTCAGCTCTTCCATCAGGTTAGTCCGGGTGTGGAGACGGCCGGCAGTATCGATAATTACCTCGTCCACCTGCCGATTCCGCGCCGCCTGCAGGGTGTCATAGACGACCGCCCCGGGATCGGCTCCCGGCCGGTGGGCGATGACTTCCACGCCCACTCTTTCTCCCAGGAGCTGGAGCTGGTCAATGGCCGCCGCCCGGAAAGTATCCGCCGCCGCCAGCAGAATACGCTTGCCTTCTTTTTTCCGGCGGCAGGCGAGCTTGGCGATGGATGTCGTCTTGCCGCCGCCGTTGACGCCGACCACCAGGGTGACCCTGGGCAGGCCCTGATTTTCGGCCGTTTCCGGACCGGCTACCTGCAACAGAGCCACCATTTCCGCTTTCAGGACACCGCGCACCTGGTCGCCCCGCTCAATCTTTTCCCCGACTACCCTCCGTCTTACCCGTTCGATAAGTTTTTCGGTGGTATTAATACCGACATCGGCCAGCACCAGCAGCTCTTCCAGTTCCGACCATACTTCATCGCTCACCACGGGACGGTCAAAGAGGTGCATGGCGCGGGCAAACCAGCTATCGCGGCTGCGGTGCAAGGCCTGTCTGATTCGGTTATCTATCTACCTCACCTCCGGTATCCCCCTCGCCTTCAAAGGAGAAGGAAAAGTTTTTAAGAAAGAGGGATTTCGCCCCTCTTAAACTCCCGGCCAGCACCGGCCTATCGTGGACTTCATTTTCTCTATGGCTTCCCCAGCAGTCCGGCCAGTATCATCCGGGCGGCCAGCTTGTCCAGCGGCTGGTTATTATTGCCGCACTTGGGCGAGTGGATGCAGCTGGGGCAACCTGCCCGGCAGGAACACTCCTGAATCGTCTCCAGCGTAGCCTGCCACAATTCCGTCAGCATGTCAAAGCCTTTCTCGGCGATACCGATGCCGCCGGGGTGAGCATCGTAGATGAATACTTGTGCCCGTCCGGTATCGGGATGGAGAGTGGTGGAGACGCCGCCGATATCGTTCCGGTCGCAGAGGGCAAAGAGGGGGAGAATGGCGATGGCGGCATGTTCCACGGCGTGCATACCGCCGGCCAAATCAAGTTCAGACTGGCTTAACCGGTTGATGATATCAACCGGCAGGTCGAACCAGAGCGCCACCGTGGGGAAACACCGGGTCGGCAAATCAAGCGGCTCTTCCCCGACCACTTCATCGGTAAACTGGGCTTTTTTCTTGAAGCCGACCACGGCGGTGGTAACCTCGACTTCACCGAGATACACCTTTGCTTTACCGATATTTTTGCTCCGGATGACGTTCGTAATATGTAAATCAGTCAGCTCTTTGGTTTGAGTATAATAGGTAACCGCGGTGGGGGCGACAAAGGCGGTATGACTGGCCAGGTCGAGTTTGCTGACCAGAAACGACTCTCCCTGATGGAGGTAGATGGCGCCGGGGTGTACCTGGAAGAAGGCGACATCAGCTTCCACCGTTTCCAGCAGCGAGTCAGTGGAGGTGTCCACCACGGAGTAGTAATGTCCGGTGGTAGCGCGGATATTAATTGCCTGTGCCGGATAGGAAATGGCCGGCGAGAGGTACCATCTCCGGTGACGCTCCTTGAGTATTTTCTGCTCTTCAAGGGCCGTCCTTGCCGGGAGATAACCGGGTCCGAAGATAGACGCGTCGTCTTCACCGAGCGGGCACTCCCAGGCGGCACAGAGCAGGTGCGCTCTCAGGATATAAGGGTTGCCCGGGTTGACCAGGGCGTGTTCAAAATTGCTTCTGAAAAAAGAGTCCGGGTGGCGCATAAAGTACTGGTCCAGCGGGTTATTCAGGGCGACCAGGAAACTCAGCGAGGCGTCCCGGCTGCGGCCACTCCTCCCCGCCTGCTGCCAGGTGCTGGAGACGCTTCCCGGATAACCGGCCAGCACGGTGGCATCCAGGTCGCCGATATCGATGCCCAGTTCCAGGGCATTGGTCGCCACCACCCCCAGGAGCTGGCCGTTAAAAAGTTCCTTCTCTATCCGGCGCCGTTCGGCGGGCAGATACCCGGCCCGGTAGGGTTTAATCCGGTCGGCGTGAAGCCGTCCCATCTCGACCAGCCGCCGCCGGGAATAGATGTAGATAAGCTCGGTGAGGCGGCGGGTACGGGCAAAAACCAGGGTACGGATTTCATGGTTCACCAGTTCTGTAAAAATACCGGTAGCTTCGCTATTGGTACTGCGCCGGGTGTTTCTGGCTTTATCCACCAGCGGCGGATTCCAGAAAACAAACTCTTTGCCGCCGTGAGGCGAACCATCACTTTCGATGACGCGGAAAGGCAAGCCGACCAGCCTCTCGGCGTGCTCTCCCGGGTTGGCAATGGTTGCCGAACTGCAAATGAACTGCGGGTTCGACCCATAAAGTTTGCACAGGCGGCGGAGGCGGCGGAGGACACCGGAGACGTGAGTGCCGAACACCCCGCGATACGTATGCGCCTCGTCGATAACCACGTATTTCAGGTGGCGCAACAGACTTGCCCAGTACTGGTGATTGGGCAGGATACCGAGGTGAAGCATATCCGGATTAGTGAGGATTATCCGGGCCTGTTTCCGTATGTCAGCCCTTTCCTCCTTGGGCGTGTCACCGTCAAAAGTAGCCAGCTCTTCCTCCCGGAACAGGTCCGGCGACAGGAGCCGGCGCAAAGCGCGCAGCTGGTCCTGGGCGAGGGCTTTAGTGGGAAAAAGGTAAAGGGCGCGGGGGTTTTTCCCGGCTAAAAGCGTCTCCGCTACCGGCAGGTTATAGCACAGGGACTTGCCGCTGGCGCTGGAAGTGGCCACAATTACATTCTGGCCGCGGCGGGCTTGCTCCACCGCCTCCGCCTGATGGGAATAGAGCGGCAGCAAGCCGTTTTCCTGCAGGCACTGCCGGAGCTCAGGCGGCAAAGGACTTTTCAGTTCGGCGTGGCTGGCCTGCCGGGGTGGGATATGCTCGATGTGAACCATCTGGCCGGCGTAATCGGGCAGGGCTTCAAGGTGATGGAGAAAGGCAAGGGTATCCACCTATGATTCCCCTCCACTAGACAGGCAGAATCTCAATTTCATAATCGAGTATCTCTACATCGAACCGACTGTTGATAACAAAAGTGACCACCCTGGAAAGGATTTCGTTAGTGTAGCGGCTGTCGTTACTGATACAGCAGATACCCAGCGTGGCTAACTGCCACCGGTCGAGGTTGTCAACCTCAGCCACGGACACGTTAAACTTGTTTCGAATCCGGGCGATAATGGACTTCACTACCTGCCGTTTACCTTTTAGAGAGGAGTTTTCCGGCAGCCGGAAATGAATTTTGCATATTCCCACGTGCATGGCATATCAAACCACAGGCAAGTCCAGTTACTGAAATTTCCCGTTGGTACTGACCAAATTTATTCATTTCTAATCTATCACCCTGCGTACCGGGTGTCAAACAGAGCCGGGGGATTTTAGAAAAAAGGTATTATTCAGTGCGACGCGTCCCGCAGTGGCAAACGGATTCGACCCAATACATAATAGTACCGAAACGAAACTCTTGCCCATATCAGCCCAATTATGCTATGATTAAACATAACCTGGTTCGCCGCCGCACCCACTCACCCGCAAATCCAACAGGAGAAAAACCAATGCCAAAGATTTATTTTATTGACGTGACCAACCGGGACGGAGTCCAGACCGCCAAGCTCGGCCTGTCCAAGATTGAGAAGACGTTGATAAATATATACCTGAACGAACTGGGCATATTCCAGTCCGAGTTTGGTTTTCCGACCACCAGGCACGAATCACGCTACCTCCAGGCCAACCTGGAACTGGCCAAAATGGGTGTCCTGAGTCCCATCCGTCTGGAAGGATGGATAAGAGCCATCATCGGCGACGTGGAAACCGCCTTCCGGCTGGTCCCCGGCATCAAGCACCTGAATCTCTCCATATCGACGTCCAGTCAGATGATTGACGGCAAGTTCCAGGGGAGAAAGAAAAAGGAAGACATCATCAACGATATGACCGAGGCGCTGGAGGCAGCCCGCGCCGCCGGTGCCGAGACGGTGGGGGTGAACGCGGAGGACGCTTCCCGGACCGACCTGGAATTCCTGATAAAGTTCGGGATGGCGGCCAAAGAACACGGCGCCGACCGGCTGAGGTATTGCGATACGCTTGGCTATGACAACCCCTTCACCATCTACGAAACCACCCGGGCGCTGGCGGAAAATATCGGCATACCCATTGAAATCCACTGCCACGGCGACCTGGGGATGGGGGTAGCCAACTCCGTGGCCGGCGCCAAAGGGGTAATTGACGGCGGACAGGACGTCTATATCAATACCACCGTCAACGGCATCGGGGAAAGGGCGGGGAACGCCGACCTGGTGGCAGTCGTTCTGGCGGTGACCAAATCCAAGGGATTCGGCCAGAAATACAAGCTGGGACATCCGATAAAGCTAAAAAAGGCGTGGAAGATTGCCAAGTTTGCCGAATATGCCTTTGACGTGGCTATCCCGATAAACCAGCCGGGGGTGGGGGCTAACGCCTTCGCCCATTCATCCGGGATACATGCCGACGGGGTACTAAAGGACCCGGAAAACTACGAGCTCTACGGCTATAAGGAACTGGGGCGGGGGGAACCAGTGAAGGTAGAAACCGGAAGAGAAATTATTGCCGGGCAGTATAGCGGGATATCTGGCTTCAGCCATATAATGGGGAAGATGGACGTTTCTTTTTCCAGCCGAGAAGAGGCCAGCGAGATTTTGGAGCTGGCAAGATACGCTAATGTAGAATCACAAAAACCACTCGTCGAGGATGAACTGCTCTTTATCGCCAAGTACCCCAAGATTGCCAAGAAACTGTTGACCCTGACTCCGCTGGAATAAACTTTACTTTAGCCAGTAACCAGGAGGTTGCTCTTTAAAAAGCAGCCTCTTTTGTTTATTATCAACCGGCTTCCATTGTGCTAAACTATAGTTACCAAAACGACTCGAACTATGGGGTGGTTAAGATGGCACAAGAAGTGGTCAAGCTGGATAACATCTGGGTACACTATGACGGCATACCGGTACTGGAAGAGGTAAGCCTGTCCATCGAGGCCAATGCCTTCCTCGGCATCATAGGCCCTAACGGAGGTGGCAAGACCACCCTGCTGAAAGTCATCCTGGGACTGATAAAACCGAGCCGCGGCAAGGTTACGGTGATGGGGCAAACGCCCGAGAAAGGGAGAAAGTCCATCGGCTATATCTCGCAGCATAATCTGTTCGATCGCGATTTTCCGATTAACGTTTTTGACGTGGTGCTGATGGGGCGTTACGCTAAGTCCGGTATTTTCCGGCGTTACACTGAAGAAGACCGGAGAATAGCCACGGACACGCTCAAGTCCATGGGAATGCTGGAGTACAGGGACCGGCAGATAGGCCGGCTTTCCGGTGGAGAGCAGCAGCGTGTTTTCATTGCCCGCGCCCTGGTGACCGACCCCAAGCTGTTGCTCCTGGACGAGCCGACGGCCAGTATCGACCCGAACATGCAGGCTGAATTCTATGAGCTTATCGACAGCCTGAAGGAGAGGATGGCGATAGTACTGGTTTCCCATGACATGAGCGCGGTTTCCATCTACGTGGAAGACATTGCCTGCCTCAACCACCGGCTGTTCTATCACGGTTCCAAAGAGATTTCCGCCGACGAACTGGAGAAAACCTACCACTGCCCGATACAGATTATTGCCCACGGCACGGTCCCCCACCGCGTCCTGAGGGAACATTAAACGTGTTTGAAGTACTCCAGTATGAATTCATGCAGAATGCGCTGCTGGCCGGCCTGCTGGCTTCCGTAGCCTGCGGTATTATCGGCGTTTACGTAGTGGTAAAAAGGGTCGTCTTCATCAGCGGCGGGATTGCTCACAGCTCGTTCGGCGGCATTGGCCTCGGCTATTACCTGGGGATACACCCGGTGCTGGGCGCCATGTTCTTCGCCATGGCGGGTGCCCTGAGCATGGGACTGGTGACCCGGCGCACCAGGCTCCCGGAAGACACGGCCATCGGCATCCTCTGGGCGATGGGGATGGCGCTGGGAATAATTTTCATCGGACTTACCCCGGGATATGCCCCGGACCTCTTCAGCTACCTCTTCGGCAACATTTTGACCGTGCCCGCTTTCGATTTAACCCTGATGATAGTCCTGGACGGAATTATAATCCTGCTGGTATCCCTGCTTTACAAAGAGTTTTTGCTCATTTCTTTCGACGAGGAATTCAGCAAGGTGTCCGGCGTTCCCACCGAGCGGTTATACCTGCTGCTGCTGGGGCTGATTGCGTTAACCGTGGTGGTGCTGATAAGAGTGGTCGGCATCATCCTGGTAATCGCCCTGTTGACCATACCGGCGGCAATGGCGAGACAGTTTACTTACAAGATAAAGACCATGATGCTGCTGGCTATCCTGTTCGGGACCATCTTTACTTTCAGCGGACTGTGGCTCTCTTACCTGCTTGATTTAGCCTCCGGGGCGACTATTATCCTGGTCAGCGGGGTTGCCCTGTTCATTTCCTTCGGCATTAACAAGCTGCGGAGCAAAGTACGAAACCACGGGTAATAATAAAGCCCGTTTCCACGCTGCCCGGTTGGATATCCGGGGACAGGGCCGCCGGCGGGTTCTTGCAATGACCGGGTTGCCTGTCCGCGATATTTGACCTATAATCAGTCAGAATATGAATCTTGCCGTGCAAATAGCCCCCGAGCATAAATCCGGTCTGCTACTGTCCAACCCGGTGATGACCGCCTCCGGCACCTTCGGCTACGGGACGGAGTACCCTCACCTGTTTGACATTCAGAAACTGGGAGCAATCGTCTGCAAGGGAACCACCTACCAGCCCAGGGAGGGTAACCCCCAACCGCGACTCATGGAGACGGCTTCCGGGGTGCTCAACTCCATCGGCCTGCAAAATATCGGTGTGAAAGCCCTCGTCCGGGAAAAGGCGCCGATATGGGCGGGGTGGAGAGTACCGGTTATCGTCAACATTGCCGGGGAAACAATCGATGAATACGCCCGAATTGCCCGGGAACTGAACGGAGTGGCCGGAGTGAGCGCTATCGAGGTAAACATAAGCTGTCCCAACGTCAGCGAGGGCGGTGCCGAGTTCGGCGTCGACCCGAAAACCGCCGCCCGGGTTACCGCCGCCGTAAAAGCGTCAACTTCGCTCCCCCTGATTGTCAAACTGACCCCCAACACCGGCGACATCGTTAAAGTGGCCTTAGCGGTGGCGGAAGCCGGCGCCGACGCCGTTTCTCTCATCAACACGCTGAAGGGTATGGCGATCGATAGCCGCACGCGCCGGCCTGTCATCGGCAACCGGACGGGGGGCTTGTCCGGGCCGGCCATAAAACCGGTCGCCCTGTTCATGGTCTACGAGGTGGCCGGCGCCGTGACGATACCGGTTATCGGCTGCGGTGGCATCACCGGCGGCAGTGACGCCGTAGAGTTCATCATGGCGGGAGCCAGCGCCGTTCAGATAGGGACGGCCAGTTTCAACAATCCGCGCGCCCCGTTCGATATCCTGAGAGGTATCGAACGCTTCATGGAAAATCACGGCGTCAACGACCTGGCGGAGCTTATCGGGGCGGCCCGAGGTTAATAATCCCTTCCAGAGTACCCAGGATTTCCGCTTCCCTGGCTTTCATCAGGCGCTCCGGTGCCGGCTCGGCGTGGTCGTACCCCAGCAGGTGAAGCACCCCGTGAACCACCAGAATGGCCAGCTCTTTTTCTACCGGATGCGGTTGTTCCTGAGCCTGTCTGGCTGCCTGGGGGTAGGAGATAATCACTTCACCGAGATGTTGTACGTCGTCGGGGGGAGTGACAAACTGAGTCGATTCAGCCTCTGGTTCTTCCCCGGTGGTCATCGCAAAAGCGAGCACGTCCGTGGGGCGGTCAATCCGCCGATAACGCCGGTTTAATTCCCGAATCCGGTCCGGCGTGGTAATCACCAGGCCGAGTTCGACGTCAGGACCGGTTTCCTGCGCGGAGAGTACCCGCGCGATGACCGCCTGGAACCAGTCCGGTCCCGGGCAATCAGTAAAGCTCTCATCGATGATGACGTTAATTTCCACGTCGACTCCCTGCCGAAATGATAACACAGCCGTGCCGGGGGCTCAAAATGATAAATCCGGATTTGAGCAAAATAAGAGGTTATGATATAGTAAGTGTGCATCAAGCGGCCTGATGCGATTGGGGAGGGGTCGCATAGTGGCCTAGTGCGGGCGCCTGCTAAGTGCTTACCCTGAGTAATCGGGGTCGTGGGTTCGAATCCCACTCCCTCCGCCATACCGGATTAGGAAACTGACC
Source organism: Chloroflexota bacterium (assembly GCA_022574315.1). Taxonomy (GTDB): domain Bacteria; phylum Chloroflexota; class Dehalococcoidia; order Dehalococcoidales; family RBG-16-60-22; genus JACZSH01. The sequence continues at coordinate 15,300 of JACZSH010000020.1, forward strand.
TGCCCCCTGACAAGGGGTTTATTATTATCACCATTGGAAAAGCTATTATGCCTCAATATCATATCTGGACCATAGGCTGCCAGATGAACAAGGCGGAATCAGAACGATTGGGCAGCCGCCTGGAAGAAAAAGGATACCGGGCGACGTCTACGGCCGAGGAAGCCGATATCATCGTCCTCAACAGCTGCGTGGTGCGCCAGAGCGCCGAGAACCGCGTGGTGAACAAACTGAGGTCGCTAAAAGCGTTAAAGGCAAAGCAGGACACAACCCTGGCGCTGACCGGCTGCATGGTCAACTCTGAAGTTACCCGGCTAAAAAAGGATTTTCCCTACGTCGACTACTTTTTCAAAGCGGGCGGCGACCCGCCGTGGCTGGAGAAGCAGGCAGCACCGGTGGCGCTGCCCCGGCACCCGTCGCCCAGCGCCTTTGTCCCCGTCATTCAGGGCTGTGACAACTTCTGCGCTTACTGCATCGTCCCCTACCGGCGCGGACGGGAGAAGAGCCGGGCTGTTTCCGAAATAAGCTGTGAAGTCAGGGAACTGGTGAATCGCGGCGTCAAGGAGGTCACCCTGCTGGGTCAGAACGTGGACTCCTACGGACATGACCTGCCGGATAAGCCCGACCTGGCTGATTTATTAGCCGAGTTGAACCGGATAACCGGTCTGGCACGGATACGTTTCCTGACCAATCACCCCAAGGACATGAGCTCCCGGCTCATTGAAGCCACGGCTCGTCTGGGCAAGGTTTGTGAGCACATGAACCTGCCGGTTCAATCAGGCGATAACGATATCCTGAAAGCGATGAGACGGGATTATACGGTGGAACACTATCGCCAGCTTATCAACGATATAAGGAGTAATATACCCGGGATAGCCCTCAGTACCGATATAATCGTTGGGTTCCCATCAGAGACCAGCCAGCAGTTCCAGCACACCGTTGACCTGCTCACCGGGATACGGTTTGATACCATCCATATAGCTGCATATTCACCCCGGTCCGGGACTCTTGCCGCCGAGAGATTCGAGGATAATATTCCACCGGCTGAGAAAAAGGAGCGGTTAAACGAGATTGAAAAACTACAGGAGAAAATCGCCGCCGAAACGGGCGTGTCACAGAAGACGGTATCAAGAATCAAGCGCGAGCACGAAGCACCCACACTTGACACACTCGAGGCCCGCGTGCGCGAAGGTATGGCCCTAGAGGATTCCGGAGAGTGTGCAAGCTCCAATGCCGCGGCGGCGCGGAAATTTTTATCCAGAGCCTCTCCGGATTCAATTTGTTCGCTGTCGATCAAAAACGTTTTTGGTTTGGAAAGGCGGTTGCCGTTTTGGTCAAAGTTTCTGAACTTTGGTAAATGTCCTTCATGTATGGTTTTTAATTCATCCGGGTCGTCATCAAGTGGCCGTTGCCATCCTGAAATCCACTCGTAAACCAGTTTTGATGTGGAGGTGTTGTTACAAACCACAATAAAAACAGGAGGTGTTTCAGTCCCCGCTTGTTTCCAAATCTCGAAGGTTTCTTCATAGTGATTATAAAGCGCGTAAAGCGCGGTTTGTAGCTTTTAGGGGATAT
>JACZSH010000114.1 GCA_022574315.1 Chloroflexota bacterium
GACGCTACCAAATTAAACCTTCAATCAATCCAAAGCGAACTAGAGGGCATGGGTATAGAACTCAAGTCTATCACTGGTGAGCTTGATACTGCGAAATCAGAAGTCGAATCAACGCAAGGCGAACTTGTCGATAAAGAATCAGAGCTTCAGTCTGTCCAAAGTGAACTTGAAACTTTAAAGGCAGAACTTGAAGATGCGCTGGCCCAGCTTATTGAAGCTGAAGCACCTGAAGTTACATCTCCACAGGTGACAGGTCAAACGTATCAGAATACGGAATATGGCTTTTCGTGTGACTTTCCAGAAGGTTGGGTGATAGATGAAGGAATTGACTACGCAGTCCTATTCGCAGGGCCCATGGAGGGAGAATATGACTACTTGTCAACAATACAAATTGTGGTGATCGAATCTCCAGTAGTAAGCAATTTGGAAGACATTGTTAGTATGAGTGACCTTACGACAAAGGCGCAGGTTCCAAGTTATACCGTAGTACAACAGTACGAAACTACAATCGGCGGTGTACCAGCAATTGTTCAAGTCTTTACAATGGACATGATGGGGTACCCAGTAAAAGGTGTGGCAGCAACTTTTACAAAAGGTAAAACAATATATATGATACTCCTAGATGTTACCGAAGATGTATATGAAAATAATCGTGATGAGTTTATTCTAGTGATAGAAACCTTTAAGATTGAGTAGAAATCAGCAGGAGGTATTGCCTATGGTTAAAAGCTATGTATCAACACACTATCGGACACTAATCTTATAAAAAGGAGGCTAATATGCCAACCTATGTCGTACTCGCCAACTGGACGGACCAGGGTATTCGGACGGTCAAAGATTCGCCTCAGCGTCTTGACGCTACCCGAAAAGCCATCGAGGCTGCTGGTGGCAAACTGGTTAGTTTCTATCTCACCATGGGCAAATATGACGAGGTGCTCATCGTCGAAAGCCCCAGTGATGAGGTGGGGGCGATCATGGCGCTGAGCGCCGGCAGTGGCGGTAATATCCGCACTGAGACCTTGAAAGCCTTTACGGAAGACCAGTACCGCGGCATCATTGCCAAAATCCCGTAATTCCGGTCCGTCGTTTAAGCCGGAGCCTTGAAGGGATGCTCTCCACCTGGGATATCCCGTTTATCCCCGCATCACGGCTCGGATTCCACCCCCACCTATGCGAACCAGCCTTGATTGGGTTATAATGGAGTAATGGAAGACGAGATTAAGCGGCTGGCGGTGCTCGGTTCCACCGGCTCCATCGGCCGGCAGACCCTTGACGTTGTCCGCGCCCTGCCCCGCCATTTCCGCATTATCGCCCTGGCGGCGGGCAAGAATCTCGACCTTCTCGCCGAACAGGTCGCTGAGTTCAAGCCGGAATTCATCAGCTATTTCTCCGGCCGTGATGAGAACGGAGAGGTGGAAGCTCGCCTGGCTTCTCTGGGCGGCCGGTTTCTCCCTCTGGAGGAGATGGCCGCCCACCCGCAGGTGGACACGGTGGTCATGGCTACTGCCGGCAAGGCCGGGCTGGCGCCCACCCTGGCGGCGGTCAAAGCAGGTAAGAACATTGCCCTGGCCAACAAGGAATCCCTGGTCATGGCCGGTGAGATTGTTACCCGCCAGGCGAAGCTCAGCGGTGCCCGCCTGCTGCCCGTGGACAGTGAGCACAGCGCCATCTGGCAGTGTCTCGCCGGTGAGAACCAGGCCCCCCATCAGATTATCCTCACCGCCTCCGGCGGTCCCTTCCGTGACTTTACGCCGGCACAGCTCGAAAAGGTTACCGTGGCGCAGGCCCTCGCCCACCCTTCGTGGCGGATGGGGAAAAAGGTCACCATCGATTCGGCCACCCTGATGAACAAAGGCCTTGAGGTTATTGAAGCCCACTGGCTGTTTGATATGCCCTTTGACCGCATCCGGGTGCTGGTTCATCCCCGGAGCATCGTTCACTCCCTGGTGGAGTTTGCCGATGGCTCGGTAAAAGCCCAGTTGAGCCGTCCTGATATGCGATTGCCCATTCAGTACGCCCTTTCTTACCCCGACCGCCTCCCCAACCCTCAGCTTCCCCGTCTCGACTGGGATGAGTTTGACAGTCTTACTTTTTCCCAGCCTGACCTGGCCGCCTTTCCCTGTCTGGGACTGGCTATTGAGGCGGGCAGAAAAGGCGGCACTTATCCGGCGGTGCTCTGCGCCGCCGATGAGGTGGCGGTGGAGCTTTTTCTGTCGGAGCGTATTGCCTTTGTCGATATCGCCGCCACCGTCGAGCGGACGCTGGCGCAGCATGACGGTATTGCCCGACCGACTCTTGAAGAGGTGCTCGCCGCCGATGAGTGGGCACGGGAAGAGGCGCTCAAAACGGCGGCTGGAGTTAAGTCTTGATTACCATCCTGTCTTTTGCCGGCGTGCTGGTGGTGCTCATCATCGCCCACGAGTTCGGGCATTTTATTACCGCCCGTATTTCCGGCGTCAAGATTGAAGAGGTCGGGCTCGGTTTTCCGCCCCGCCTTTTTTCCCTGACGCGCGGCGGGACGCGTTACTCAATCAATGCCCTGCCCCTCGGCGGCTATGTCAAGATGTCCGGCGAAGAAGACCCCAGGGCACCCGGCAGCCTGGCCAGTAAGAGCATTGCCGCCCGGTTGCTGGTGATGGGCTCCGGCTCACTGATGAATTTTCTCCTCCCCGTCCTTTTATTTACGATTGCGCTGATGGTGCCCCGTGATGCGGTGGAGGCACTGGTGCAGGTCGACGAGGTGGCGCCGTCTTCCCCAGCCGCCGCGGCCGGTATTGAGGTCGGGGATTTGATTCTGGAGGTCAATGGTGAACCGGTCGATAGCGTCAGTGACCTTCAGCGTGAAATACAGCTCAAGATGGGACGGCCGGTCACCCTGCTTCTCCAGCGTGCCGATTCTTCAACGGAGGAGGTTCAGGTCGTACCCCGGTGGCGCCCCCCGGAAGGTCAGGGGGCGATTGGCGTTGCCGTCATGAACTCCTCGCCTACCGTCGTCAGAGAGTCCTATCCTTTCTGGCAGGCGATTCCAGGAGGGATCGAACGATCGATTGAAGCCTTTGTCCTGTTTAAGAATGCCATCATCAGCATGATTATCGGCGCGGCGCCGGCGGTTATCGGTGGGCCGGTGGCTATTGCCCAGTTGACCGGCCGGGTGGCTGAAGCCGGGCTGGGGCCTTTGATTGAGTTTGCCGCTTTTCTCAGCATTAACCTGGGTATTATCAATATCCTGCCGCTGCCCGCCCTGGACGGCGGGCGGATGGTTTTTGTCCTCATGGAATGGGTGCGCCGAGGGCGGCGTATATCACCCCGCACCGAAGGCAGGATTCACATGGTCGGCTTTGCCCTGCTTATCACCTTTATCCTGGCCATTACCTACCAGGACATTCTCCGCATTATCAGCGGCGACAGCCTGATACCGTAATGTTAAAATAATATGGGGAAATTCGAAGGGGAGAATACCCTTCAACATATCTTTCCCCTTCTCCTTTCAAGGGGTCTTGCCTCAAATGTCATTCTGAGGAACGAAGTGACGAAGAATCTGGGGGTGGAGCCGGGGGTTCAAAGATAGTCCCCACCGTCCCTGGACCCTTCGCTACGCTCAGGGTGACATTGATGCCGTTCTTTTAGGGCAAAGCCCTTGCCAAGGGGAAGGGAGACACAGGGGGTGAGATAGATAACTAACACCAGGCGCACCAGTAAACCAATCCGTATCGGCGATGTCACCATCGGCGGCGGCGCTCCCATCGTTGTCCAGTCCATGACCAGCACCGACACCCGCGACGTTCGGGCGACTATCGACCAGGTAAAAGAGCTTCAAGACGTCGACTGCGAGCTGGTGCGTGTCGCCGTGCCCGATGCCGAGGCGGCACGGGCCATCACCGACATTAAAAAAGGCATCTCTATCCCCCTGGTCGCCGATATTCATTTCGATTATCGCCTCGCCCTGCTTTCTCTGGAGGCGGGGGCTGATGGGCTCCGCCTCAATCCGGGCAACATCGGCCAGCCGGAAAAGGTGCGCCTGGTCGCCCTGGCCGCAAAAGAAAGAGGTGTCCCCATCCGCATCGGTCTCAACGCCGGCAGCCTGCCCAAAACCACCGACCCGCGTCTCAGCGTCGCCGAACGCATGGTTAACGCCGCTCTTGAGCAGGTGCGACTATTGGAGAGCCTCGATTTCGACCTGATAAAAGTCTCCCTGAAAGCCTTTGACGTTCCCACCACCATTGAAGCCTACCGCAGTATTGCCGAAAAGATTCCTTATCCCCTGCACCTCGGCATCACCGAAGCGGGCACTCCCCGCCAGGGGGTCATCCGCAGCGCCGTCGGTATCGGCACCCTGC
>JACZSH010000115.1 GCA_022574315.1 Chloroflexota bacterium
CCCGTTAGCCAGAGCCCGCGTCCCTCCGGCGAAGCTAGGTATCTCATAAATGCCCATCGGGCCGTTCCAGAAGACCGTTTTGCAATTATTCAATTCTTTGCCAAAGTTGTCAATAGTCCTTGGGCCCATATCGACGATTATTTTATCCGGCGGCACGTTTTCGATGGCGACGATTTCGGTATCCGTTTGGTCACTTATCTCGCCGGCAATAACCACATCGGTCGGCAGCAGCAGGTGTACCCTTTTTTTTTCGGCTCCCCGCACTATCACCCGCGCTTTCTCAAGCATGTCAGCCTCAACCAGCGAAAGCCCGACCGGGTAAGCTAAAGCTTTCAGGAAGGTGGATGCCATGGCACCACCGATGAGTAACGAATCTACCCTGGGCATGATATTCTCTATCATCGCCACCTTATCGCTCATCTTGGCGCCGCCGAGGATGGTGGCAAAAGGATGGGCGGTATCCCCTATTATTTTACTCAATGCCTGAACTTCTTTTTGCAGCCGAAATCCGGCTACGGCCGGTAAATAATTACTGATGCCTGAAATCGAAGCGTGTGCCCGGTGGCTGGTGCCAAAGGCGTCATTGACGAAGACGTCTCCGAGTTTAGCCAGGGCCGCGGAGAAAGACGCGTCACCCGACTCTTCACCGGCATGAAAACGGAGATTCTCCAGGAGAAGAATATCACCGTTTTCCATAGCCGCGATTGACCTTTCTACTTCCGGGCCAACACAATCGGCGGCCATTCCCACGGGTCGCCCCATTAATTGTGACAGTCGTCGAGCCACGGCGGCCAGCCGCAGTTCTTCAATTACCCTGCCCTTCGGTCGCCCCAGGTGAGAGAGCAGAATAATTTTCGCCGGCTGCCCAATGAGATATTCAATCGTGGGCAGGGTAGCCCGGATACGGCTGTCATCGGTTATTTCCCCGGAATTGTCCAGCGGAACATTGAAATCAACGCGGACCAGAACCCTTTTCCCGCTGACACTGATATCTTTAACCGTTTTCTTATTCATACCTGAAAATCAACCGGTGTAAATTGCGTAAAGTCGTAACTGGCGTTTTCCGAGAAGCTACCGGACAGGCCGGTCCCCGGGGGCAATTTATCTTTTATCTTTGGCTGCGAACAGGTAGGCCGACTCGTGAACCGGAAATAAGGCGCGTACCTGTCGCGCGATACCGCCAGCGTCCAGAGCGTATTTCTCCCTGAGGAAGGTTTGATTCCCGTGCTCGATAAATTGGTCGGGAATACCGATGCTTTTGACTTTTATATCATACATTCGTAATTCCTGGAGCAATTTGACAACATTGCTGCCAAAGCCCCCCATCAGGGTATTTTCTTCGATAATTACCAGGCGCTTGGTGTGGCTGAACAGGCTGGATAGAAGCTCAGCATCGAGTGGCTTAGCGAAGCGAGCGTTAACCACGGTAGCCTCAATATTGTCGGCTACCAGTGTCTGCGCCGCCTCCAGCGCCGGGGCGACGGCGGCGCCGATGGCCAGCATGACCACGTCTTCTCCGTACCTTAATACTTCCCATTTCCCGATCTGGATTTCCTGAAGCACGGTATCCAGTTTTACGCCCAGTCCGGGGCCGCGCGGATATCTTATGGCCATTGGTTTTCCCGCTTTCACCGCCGTGTAAAGCAGGTGCTGAAGCTCATTTTCATCTTTAGGCGCGGACACGATAAGGTTAGGAATCAAGGTCAGGTAAGAGAGGTCAAATGTTCCCTGGTGCGTCTTGCCGTCGTCACCGACGATACCTCCCCTATCGATGGCGAAGACAACGGGCAGGTCTTGCAGGCATACATCGTGTATTATCTGGTCAAAGGCTCTCTGCAGAAAAGTAGAGTAAATCGCCACAATCGGGATATAGCCCTGGGTAGCCAGCCCGGCCGCAAAAGTCACCGCATGCGGCTCGCAAATGCCAACGTCGAATACCCGGTTCGGAAACTCGGCCTCGACGATATTGAGGCAGTTTCCTTCCGGCATGGCCGGCGTGATGGTGACCAGCTCCGGGTTCTCACGAGTCAACCGGAGCACGGTCTGGGCAAACACCTCACTGTAGGTCAAAACGTTTTTGAGACTCGCCGCTCTGGCCGGTACCCCATGAAAATAAACGGCATTAGTTTCCGCGGGTAGATAGCCTTTACCTTTAGTGGTAATGACATGGACCAGGGCCGGTTTTTCACGGTAATCTCTGGCTTGAGTCAGCGCAATCTCAAGGTCGATGATGTTATGCCCATCGATGGGACCGATATAGGCAAAGCCAAGCTCTTCCCAGACCATTGTCGGCATGACCAGGCCCTTAAATCTGTCCTTTGCCTTCCTACTTACTTCCCAGACCACATTGCCGAGGGGTAGCGCCTGGAGTAATCTTTTACTTTCTTGCTTCGCCAGGTGAAAACGGCGGTCAAACCGTATTTTATTAAACATTTTAGCCAGGCCACCGACGGTTGGTGAAATCGACATTCCATTATCGACGAGCACTACCGTAAAAGGAGAGCTCAGATGGCCGGCCTGATTTAACGCTTCCAGAGCCATCCCTCCGCTGATACCACCATCCCCGATAATCGCCACCACGTGATAATCGGCACCGGAAAGGTCACGGGCAACCGCCATGCCGAGGGCAGCGGAAATCGAGGTGCTGGCGTGACCGGCCCCAAACGGGTCGTGCTCGCTCTCCTCACGGCTGGTAAATCCGGACAACCCGCCGTACTGCCGCAGCGAGGAGAATTTCTGCCTTCGCCCGGTAAGCAGTTTATGCGTGTAGCTCTGATGCCCCACGTCCCAGACGAGCTTGTCCCGCGGGCTGTCATACACCCGGTGTAGCGCCAGGGTAAGCTCGACCACTCCCAGGTTAGAGGCAAGGTGACCACCGTTAGCGGTGACCGTGGTCACCAGTTCTTCCCTGAGTTCGATGGCTAATTGCTCAAGTTCACTTTGACTCAGGTCTTTTATATCGGCCGGGCTATCAATGCTGTTCAGAAGTCTTGACATGTCCTTTTCCAAGTTTAAGGCGTCGGGGAAATCAGTTTCATACTAGCACTGTCCAAAAGCAAACGCAAATACGCGTAAGCTATTGATAGACAGCGGAGCAAGGGCCTTTTACACCAATACTTAGCCAGCGGGCAGAGAGTGGTAATGCTTTACCTTGACCTTCTATAATCTTCGTGTTAGATTTTATTAAGAAACACCTGTCCCTGTAGCTCAGGTGGATAGAGCGGCTGCCTTCTAATCCTAGGACAGGTATGCCGTTATGCGCCGTTAGATACAAACTGGGACTTTTGTGTCAGTTGCCAAAACCCCGTTTTGAAGCTAAAGGCTTTTTGGTGACATCCTGTCCTTTTTAGTTCGTCGCCAAAATGTCGCCAAAATAGAAGGCTGTTATGCTACGGTTCGGCATGATTTAGCGACTCCGTGGTGGGTTGATCGTTAAGTAACTCCTGAGCGGGGGTGAGAACAGTAAGCCTGCGAAATAAAGGAAGATTTCAGGCGGCTAGAGTCTGGCGTGCTTTATCCGCTTTGCTTCGCTTGCCCCTGGCCGGCTCCTCAGGCGGTAAAGCCTCCTGCTTCAGCAGCTCGTCAGTGTCAATATACCTTTCCTCGGCAAGGCGCCTGAATATGCCGGCCAGCTTGAGCACTCCCTCCACAAATTCCTCGTCTTCTTCCGAGTTTAGCCACGCATTAAAAGCTTCAGCGGCGTCTTCGTCGCGAGCGGTCAGTAACCGCCGGCCTCTCGGAGATGCCAAGCTTCCTCTGTACACACAGAATGGCCTTGCGTCTCTTTGACGGGCTTAGAAGTTTCCCTCCGCCACCTCTTTCAAAATGGCATTATCCAGGGAGATGTCGGCCACCAGCTTCTTCAGCCGGGCATTCTCCTTCTCCAAGTCTTTCAGCCGTTTTGCCTGCTCAATACGCATACCGCCGTACTCTTTGCGCCATCGGTAGTAGGTCTGTTCGGTGACACCAATCTTCCGGCAGGCTTCGCCAACGGTGGCTCCCTGATTCAGCAGGATTTCAGCTTCCCTCAGCTTGTTGATAACCTGCTCCGGAGAATGCGATTTCTTGACCATGATTTACCCCCTTTATTTTCAGTCCCAGTCTAACATCAATACTGGACTCCTTTTTGGGGGGCAGGCCACTACACCCCAATTAGTTTTAACATTTATCACAAAGACGAATTGCGAAAAGTTAAGAACAACTTCGAAAACAAATTTAAAACTTGGCTGTACCATTTTCTAATAAAGAAAGAAGTGCAAGAACAAGCAATATTCCAAGAGT
>JACZSH010000116.1 GCA_022574315.1 Chloroflexota bacterium
GGGTATCATTACCCATCAGTGCAGTCGGTTATAGGCGTTGGTCTGGCACATCATCTTGACGTGTTCGTCCGGAATCTCCTTTTCCTACTTTTTCGCTGCCTCTTGGTGACGGTCTCTTAGCCTCAGTTATTTAACTGATGGCTTCACGGAACTTCTTGAGCTTGGCTTGAAACACGGGGCGGTCCCAGACCTCCGGGTTGACCAGGGTCTCGGGTTTTTCGCCGCGCATCATCTTTTCAATCTGGTCGATGATAACCTTCCACATGGTGACGTAGAACTCGTCGGTGAGGGCGATGGAATGGGGAGTGAGAATAACGTTTTCCAGCTTGAACAGCGGGTTGTCCGCCGGGGTGGGTTCCTGCTCAAAAACGTCGATGCCGGCGCCGGCAATCCAGCCCCCCTCAAGTGCCTTTAGCAGCGCTGCCTCATCGATAACCGGGCCGCGGGAGGTATTTATCAGGAAGGCGGTCTTTTTCATCTTCCGCAGCTCCTTTTCCCCGATTAAATGCCGGGTCTTTTCACTCAATGGACAACTTACATTGACGTAGTCGGATTGTGACAGCACTTCGTCCATGCTCACCAGCTCGACGCCGATATCCTTCACCGCCTCCTGGGATATGAAAGGGTCGTAGCCGATGTGCTTCATGCCGAACGGCCGGGCAAGGCGGAACATATCGTGGCCGATATTGCCCACCCCGATAGAGCCGAGTGTCCGGCCGGTCAGACCCTGCCCCGGGTATTTTTCCCTGCCTTCCTCCCATTTGTCCGCTCTGATTATCTTGTCCTTGATGCGCAGGCGGGTGCTCAGGGCGAGGATAAAGGCCATGATGCCGGTGGCTACCGGCCGCCGTACCGCCGCCGGACAGATGAAAAGCGCCACGTCGTTATCCGTGCAGGCGGGAACGTCCACCATGTCGTAACCCACCCCGCCGCGGTGGAGGGACAGCAGCTGGTCGTTATCGGCCAGCGTCTTTTTTGTCCAACTCGGAGCGAAGGTGATGACCATATCGAAACCCCGGGCATACTCCGGGTTCACTTCCGGGGCGTATCCCGGGAACATCTCCCACTCCAGTTCGGGTACGTCGTCCAGCCGCTTTGGTCCGGGGCCGGGGCTGATTGAGACTCCGTTTTCGTCAAAAAGGTCTCTGGTAATGCCGATTCTGGCTTTTCTGCCCATAAGTTGCTCCCTCCTTTTTATTCCGCCTGGATTATAGCACAAACCAGATTGGGAATGCTCGCTTGACAGGCGTCTTTTGACCAGCGTACAATCCTGCTTGGAGAAGCCGGTATCTCTTCTTTCCTCGCTACCACCCCGGCCGCCGCCGGACATATTGTTATTCTGGAATTAGGAGCAGGACTCATGAAAATCACCGACGTTAAATTATCCGACCCGGTCTACATTCCTTTCCGGCAGATGACTGATGCCATCAACACCCTGCCCACCGCCATGGCTTACTCGTTTCTTCGCCTGCTCACCGATGAAGGAGTGACCGGACTGAGTATAACCGAGGGCGGGACTCTGAACCGGGTACTCATTGAGGAGTCGCTGAAGCCTTATCTTATCGGTGAAGACCCCCTCAATAACGAACGGATATGGGAGAAGATGTACTGGGCTACCCTGCAGTACGGCCGGAGAGGCGCCGCCATTTCGGCGCTGAGTGCCCTGGACATTGCCGTCTGGGACCTGAAAGGCAAAATCCTCGGCCAGCCGGTACATCGGCTGCTCGGCGGGCACCGGGACACCGTTGCCTCCTACGGGAGCGGCGTGAACCTCAACTACACTGATGAAGAACTGGTCAAAGAGATGACCGACTACGTCGCCGGCGGCTTTCGGATGGTGAAGATGAAGATTGGCAAAAGAGACCCCGCTGACGATCTCAGCAGGGTTAAGCTGGTTCGGCAGGCAATCGGGCCTGATATCGACCTGGCCGTGGACGTGAACAACGGCTGGAGTCTCCAGACGGCGATAAGGATGGCTCATAAACTCGAAGAGTATGACATCTACTGGCTTGAGGAGCCGATTCTGGCCGACGAGATTGACAATCTGGCCAGGCTTGCCCGCGAGACCCGCATCCCCATTGCCGTCGGTGAAAACCATTACACGAAATGGGAGTTCAAGGAGCTTATGGAGCAGGGCGCCATGGCTATCGTCCAGGCTGACGTCGGCAAATGCGGCGGCGTCACCGAGTTTATCAAGATTGCCGCCCTGGCGGATGCCTACGGGCTGCCGGTTTGCCCCCACCATACCGAGTATATCGATGCCCCGCTGGTGGCGGCCATTCCCAACGGCCTTTTCCACGAGTATATTCACGAGTGGTTTGTCCCCATGGGGCGCATCTTTATCGACCCGATAAAGCCCGGCAACGGCGAGGTTTCACCCCTGGACAAACCCGGTTTTGGCATTGAGTTGAACGAGGCCGTCATCGAGGAACTGAAGGTGAAACCGGCCGCGGAGAAGCTCAGCCATCCGGTGAAAAAAGGCTGGCGCTGGCCGCCCTATTTGTAAAAAGGGAGCCGGAGCCGGCTCCCGCCGTCTGTCTTACCGGCTGATGCGCAGGCTGCCGCTGGTAATCAGGTTTTCCACTTCCTGCCGCGTTGACCAGTTGATATCGCCCGGAATCGAGTGCTTCAATGCCGAGAAAGCGTTCCCGAACCGCAGCCCCTTGGTCACGTCGCCGGTAAGATACCCGTAGATGAACCCCGCCGAGAACGAGTCGCCGGCGCCCACCCGGTCCACAATCTCCACCTCGTAGGTACGGTCGTCGTATATCTTCCCCTCCGCGCAGGCGATGGCCGTCCACCGGTTGCGCCAGACGGAGATGTCTTCCCGCAGGGTGATGCAGACCACTTCGAAGTTGAACTGTGCCTCCAGTTTATGGGCCACTTCCCGGTAGCTGTCGGCGCTCACCCCGAGCACTTTCCGCGTGTCCTCTTCCGTCGAAATCAGGACATCCACGTATTCCATCAGCGGCACCTGGCATTTCATGGCTTCTTCCGTCGTCCAGAGTTTGGCGCGGTAGTTGAGGTCGTAGCTTACCCGGCAGCCCAGTTTCTTGGCCGTCTGCAATGCCTCGGCCGTCACCCGTGCCGCGCTTTGGCTCAATCCCGGGGTAATGCCGCTGGTATGAAACCACCGGGCGCCCTCCAGCACCTTTTCCCAGTCCACTTCCCCCGGCTTAATCCGGCTTATCGCCGTGTTTGACCGGTCGTAGAGGACGCTGCTCGCCCTCGGTGCGGCGCCGAACTCGACGAAATAGACTCCCACCCGGTCCTCTTTTGTCCAGACGATGTGTGAGGTGTCCACGCCCTGCTCGCGCGCCTTGTTGCGTATCATCGCCCCCAGGGCATTATCCGTCAGCCGCGAGACCCAGGCGGTGCTGACCCCCAGCCGGCTCAGGTCGCCGGCCACGTTCCACTCGGCACCGCCGATATTTACGTCCAGCTGATTGGTCTGCTCCAGCCGGCCGAAATGCGGCGGCGACAGCCGTATCATCGTCTCGCCGAAGGTTACTACCTCTGCCATCTCTTCTTTCCTTCCGGTGATTGTTTAACCGGCTCTGGCCAGTTTGACCGCCTCGATAAACCGTTTCGCTTTTTCCGTAATCAGGTCGTATTTGCCCTCGCTCAGCGCCGCTTTATCCACCAGCGAGGCGCCCACCGCCACCGCCACCGCGCCCGCCCGGATAAAGTCCGGCGTGTTTTCCAGGTCCACCCCTCCCGTCGGCACCAGGTTTATCTGGGGTAAGGGACCTCTGATGTCCTGGAGATATTGCGGTCCGCCCACCGTCGCCGGGAACACCTTGACGATATCGGCGCCGGCTTCCCAGGCGGTCAGTATCTCGGTGGGACTGAAAGCGCCCGCAATGATAATCTTGCCGTAGCGCCGGCACATTTCGATTACCCTTAAATTAAGCGTCGGCGTCACGATAAACTCGGCGCCGGCCAGGATCACCGCCCGCGCCGTTTCCGTGTCGAGTACCGTCCCTGCCCCCACCAGCACCTCGTCTTTCATGGCGCTCTTGAATTCCTTGATAACGTCGATTGCTCCCGGAACGGTCATGGTAACCTCAATCGGCTTGATGCCTCCCCGGGCGATTGCCCCGCACACCTCAATCGCTTGCCGGGCGCTCTCCACTCTCACTATCGCCACCACGCCGCCGTCACTCATTGCCTGCAGGTTTTCTTCTTTTTCGCTCATTCCTTACCTCCTAGTCTGCGGTAGAGTTT
>JACZSH010000117.1 GCA_022574315.1 Chloroflexota bacterium
GATACAGCGCAGTGTGTTGCTCTCGGCTAGTGTCTTGAAATGCTGGTAGAGGCCTTCCTGGGTGGGCTTATTGTAATAGGGAACGACCAGCAGGCAGGCATCAACCCCGATTTCTTCCGCCTGCCGGGTTGTTTCCACGGCTTCGGCGGTGCTGTTGCTGCCGGTGCCGGCAATAACCGCTCCCCGGTCGCCTACGGCCGCTTTTATCCCGGCGAACAGGCGCATCTCTTCGGTGCGGAGAAGGGTGGGAGATTCTCCGGTGGTACCCACCACCACCAGCCCGTCGCTTCCCGAATCGAGCAGCGCCAGCGCCAGTTTATTAGCCTGCGCGTAATCAACGTCTCCCTTTGCGTCAAAGGGGGTCACCATGGCCGTTATTAATCTGCCCAGTGTTTTCATTTTCTTATCCTCCCTGATTTACCCAATCCCGCCTGATCATTTCTTCGGCAATCTGTACCGCATTCAGAGCCGCCCCTTTGCGCAGGTTATCGGCGACAACCCACAGTACCAGACCATTGGGATGAGAAGCATCCCGGTGAATACGACCGACAAAGACTTCGTCAGTGCCGACCGCCGACCACGGCTGGGGGTAAAGACTGATGGTCGTGTCATCCAGAATCTTGACGCCGGGGGCATCAGCCAGAATCCGCTGCGCTTCGTCCGGCGGCATCGGGGAAGTAAATTCCACGTGAATCGATTCACTGTGACCGGTGAACACCGGCACCCGCGCGCAGGTAGCCGAGATAGCGATGTCGTCGGTGCCCATTATTTTCCGGGTCTCCTCTACCATCTTCCATTCTTCCCGGGTGTAGCCGTCATCCAGAAAGACGCCTATCTCGGGCAGGATATTGAAGGCAATCTGGTGGGGATAGACGTGGGGTACCGCGTTCTGCCCGTCCAGTACCTGCTTTGCCTGCACCTTTAACTCTTCCACCGCCGCGGCGCCGGTACCGGAGACCGCCTGGTAGGTACTGACCACGATGCGCTTGATGGGGTTAGCTTTATGTAAAGGACTGAGCGCCACCACCATCTGGATTGTGGAGCAGTTTGGATTGGCAATAATACCTTTGTGCCACCTGATATCCTCCGGGTTTACCTCCGGCACCACCAGGGGTACCCTGGAGTCCTGTCGAAAGGCGGCACTGTTATCGATTACCACCGCCCCCGCCTGCACCGCCATCGGTGAAAAATGGCGGCTGATTTCGGCACCGGCTGAAAAAAACGCGATGTCAATGCCTTCAAAGGACTCGGGCAGGGTCTCTTTGACTTCAATTTCCTGGTAGTTGACAAGCAGCTTTTTACCCGCCGAACGGTCCGAGGCAAGCAGGTGGAGAGAACTCATCGGAAAGTGGCGCTGTCTCAGCACCTTGATGAATTCCTGCCCTACCATACCGGTGGCACCGACGATAGCTACTTCATACGTCTTCACGCTTCACTCACAGTTCCAGTAGTTTGTCCAGGCCATAGGTAAGCCCCTTACGTTTGACTACCTCTCGAATGGCCAGCAGCACCCCGGGCATAAAACACTCCCGGTTGATGGTGTCATGGCGTATGCTCAGTGTCTGTCCCGGTGCCCCCAGCAGCACCTCCTGGTGCGCCAGCAGTCCCGGCAATCGTATACTATGAATGGGGATGCCAGCAACCTGTTTCCCCCGGCTCTCCGCGGTTTCCGGTGATTCCTGCGGCGCCAGAAACGGTTTACCCCGAGCCGCCGCCATGTTGCGGGCGGTGGTGAGCGCCGTCCCCGAAGGAGCATCCGCTTTCTGGTTATGGTGCAGCTCGATTATCTCGGCGTAGTCAAGGTATTTAGCGGCCACTGCCGCCAGATGCATCATCAGGACTGCCCCGAGAGCAAAGTTGGGCGCCATAACCACGCCGACACCCTGGGTCGTCGCCAAATCTTCGATTTCGCCGATTTCATCTTTCGACAGGCCGGTGGTCCCGATAACCAGGTTGACCCGGTGGCTCATCGCCGTGCGCGCTGCCGGCAGGGCGGCCCGGGCGATGGTGAAGTCCACCATCACATCGGCAGGGCACTGTTTAAGGATATCCTCCACACGGCTGGAAAACGGCACCGTACCGGAGCCGTCGGGCAGAGATAACACGTCCGCGCTAACTTCCATTTCCACGGCGCCGACAAGGCGCATCCCGGATTCTCGGCAGACGGCTTTAACCACTTCCTGCCCGACTTTTCCCTGCGCTCCGTGGACGACTACCTTAATCGGTTCCATAAGAAACCCCTTTTTATCTGATAAGAACGGGGAAAATCAGCGACCTCTGAAAGGTGGGTTTCTATCGTAGCGGCGGTCGCCTCCGTCGGGGCGACGCGGTCGGTTCCCTTCCGGCCGGCGCGGAGCGAAACCGCCTTCCCGGCTGCGGGGAGGGCCACCGGTATCGCCCGCTCCGGTTCCCATCGACGATTTTTCAGAAACGGCTTTGCGCGATAGTCCTATCTTGCCATCGTCGTTCTTGATGACCATGACCGTTATCTCGTCACCGACGGCGACTTCGTCCTCAATGGTGGGCACCCGGTAATTTGCCAGCTCACTGATGTGAACCATGCCTTCTTTACCGGGCAGGATTTCGACAAAAGCACCGAAGGCGAGCAGACGGGTTACCTTACCGGTATAAATGCTGCCGATTTCGATTTCCTTGGTCAGGCCTTCGATGATTTCGATAGCCTTCTGCACCGCCGTTTCATCCGTGGCGCCGATGACTACCGTACCGTCATTCTGAACGTCAATGGTCGTCTTTGTTTCCTCGATAATCGACCGGATAGTCTTGCCGCCGCTGCCGATGACCGCCCCAATCTTGTCCGGGTCAATCATTATCTTGTGCATGCGCGGCGCATAGCGGCTGACTTCAGGCCGGCTGACCGTGATGGCTTCCTCCATCTTGCTCAAGATTAAAGAGCGAGCTGCCTTGCTCTGCTCGATTATCCGTTCGATGACCTCCAGGCTGACTCCTTTCAGCTTGGTGTCCATCTGTATGGCCGTCACACCTTCCGTGGTGCCGGCAATTTTAAAGTCCATATCGCCGAAGGCATCTTCCAGACCTTCGATATCGGTCAGCACCACGTACTCACCATTCTCACCGGTTATCAGTCCCATGGCGATACCGCTGACCGCCCTTTTGACCGGTATACCGGCGTCCATCAGGGACATGCTGCTGGCGCAAGCGCTGGCCATGGAGGTGCTGCCGCTGGAACTCAGCACCTCGGAAACGAGGCGGATGGTGTAAGGAAAGTCCTCATCCTCGGGCAGTACCGGCAGGATAGCCCTTGCCGCCAGGGCGCCATGCCCGATTTCGCGGCGGCTGGTGCCACCGAGACGTTTCACCTCGCCACTGGAGAACGGGGGGAAATTATAGTGGTGAATAAAACGCTTCGAAGTTTCGATACCGAGGCCGTCAATCGGCTGTTCCTGGCGGGTGGAACCGAGGGTGGCAATGGTCAATACCTGGGTCTCACCCCGGGTGAACAGCGCCGAACCGTGAGTCCGGGGCAGTATGCCTACCTCGCAACTTATGGGGCGTACCTCGGTAATACCGCGGCCGTTCAGGCGCTGTCCCTTGAGCAGACTGTTTCTTACCTCGGTCTTAGCTCTGGCTTCAAAGGCGGACTTGATTTCTTCTTTATCAAAAGTCTCTTCCAGGCTGGCCACCACCTCTTTCTTCAGGTCGGAGAGCGTCCGCTCCCGCACCGATTTATCGGTCAGTTTCAGGGCCGGAACCAGTCTGTCCCCCACCGCGGCCGCCACCGCGTCAGCCAGCGCCGTGTTTAGCTCCTGGACAGGGGCTTCCAGCTTTTCCTTGCCACAGGCCAGCCGCAGTTCTTCCTGGATACGGATAATAGCCTGGTTGGCTTCATGCCCGAACTGGATAGCTCCGGGAATAATATCCTCCGGAAGCTCCTTGACGCCGGCTTCCAGCATCACGATTGAGTCTTTATTGCTGGCAACGATGAGGTCGAGCCGGCTGTCTTTCATCTGTGGCAGCGTCGGGTTCAATACCAGTTCTCCGTCAATATAGCCGACGTGAACCGCACCTACCGGACCGTCAAAGGGTATCTCGGAAATCGAGAGTGCCGCCGAGGCGCCAATCAGCGCCAGCGTGTCCGGGTCATTCTCCTGGTCTGCGGAAAGCACGGTGGCGATGATCTGGATATCCCGTCGCCAGGTCTTGGGGAAAAG
>JACZSH010000118.1 GCA_022574315.1 Chloroflexota bacterium
TCTCGTAAGATTGCCTAATAAAAAAGTGCGGTTACCATTTTCTAAACCACTTGCCTCTGCCAGCGGCCGCCGCCAGAGGTGCCACGATAATCCAGAGGCTGATAGTTATCAGCATAGCCATGGCATACTTATTGAGTCTCCGCCGAGCTTTGGGGCGATAGCACCCCAGAGAAGCATGGTAAAGAGAGAACTTAAGAAGAAGCCGGGTATAGCCGCCCCCAGTATTAAAGTACAGCCCATCCTATTAATCCCCCTTTAACTTGGATTAGCCAGTCCCAAGATATCGGCGAGTTTAATCATAGCACCAGGACAGAGCAATTTCAGCTTACCGCTGCTTTATGTCAATGGGGATTGCCGACTGGCGGCCAGGGTCTCCAGTGCCAGCTTATCCATCTCAAGCTGCACCGGTATGGGATAGTCACCGGTAAAACAAGCCAGACAGAAAATATCCTTGGGCAAAGCCACCGCCTTAATCAATCCATCAATGCTCAGATAGCCCAGAGAATCAGCGCCGATAAAATCGCGGATTTCAGGAATGGTCTTCTGAGCGGCAATAAGCTCGCCGCGGGTGGCCATGTCCACGCCGAAAAAGCAGGGGTAGCGGATAGGCGGCGCACAGATACGCATGTGCACCTCTCTGGCACCGGCCCTTTTCAACTCCCGGATAACGCTGGGGGTAGTGGTCCCGCGGACGATACTGTCATCGACCACGACCAGTCGCTTGCCTTCCAGTATCTGAGGCATGGGGTTGAACTTCAGCTTGACGCCGAGGTCTCTAATACGCTGGTCAGGCTCGATAAAGGTACGTCCCACGTAGCGGTTTTTAATCAACCCTTCGCCAATAGGGATACCCGACTCCCGGGAATAGCCCATGGCGGCACTGGTGGCCGAATCGGGCACGCCGATGACCAGGTCAGCGTCTACGGGGTGTTCTTTGGCCAGTTCGGCGCCCATCGCCTGTCGGACCGGGGAGAGCAACTTCCCGTTAATGACACTGTCAGGCCGGGCGAAATAAATAAATTCGAAAATGCACAGCGCTCTTCGGCCCGTTTCATCCCGGTGATATTCAATACCGTCCTTAGAAATGCTGATTATCTCGCCCGGTTCAAGTTCCCGGACGAAAGCGGCTCCGATATGATCAAGGGCACAGGTTTCCGAGGCGAAAACCCAACCACCATCGATGGTTCCCAGGCTCAGCGGGCGCACGCCGAAGTAGTCACGGACGCCAAACAAAGAGTCCCGGGTCAAAAGCGTCAGCGAATAGGCTCCCTGGAGGCGCCGCATGGCATACCTTATCCGGTCGACCCACTCTTTTCCCGGGGCGGAAAGAATCAGATTGGCAATAACCTCGGTATCCGTGGAGCTTTGAAAGGTATATCCCTGGTCCGTAAGCTCCTGGTGGAGGTACTCCGCGTTAATGATATTCCCGTTGTGAGCGACGGCGATAGCGTTAGCACCTTTACCGACCATAATTGGTTGAACATTACATTCGCGGTTGGAGCCCCGGGTGGAATAACGATTATGGCCGATGGCCATGTTACCGACCAGGTCAGTCAGTGATTCTTCACTGAAGACCTGTGATACCAGTCCCATCCTGGCGTACATGTTGAGTTTACGGCCGTCAGCCGTGACAATACCCGCACTTTCCTGTCCACGATGCTGGAGAGCGAAGAGAGCGAAGAAGGTAAGGCGGGCTACATCCTCATTGGGAGCATAAACTCCGAAAACACCGCAACTTTCGTGCAAAGTTACCTGCCTCTTTTTTTATCCCAACAAAACCCTTAATTTAATTATAGCTTAATTCCAATCAGCCGGTCAAACATGAAATCACGCTAACCGCCTCAACACCTTGCTTTCAGCCAGTTAATGATAGCCGCTATTGCCCGGTTATCATGTCGCAGTCGGTGCCCGGCACCGTTAATAACCACCAACTCCCTGGGTTCTCCGGCCCGATGGTACAGCCGGTAGGCGTGGTTTACATCCACCGTCTCGTCGCTATCTACGTGGACCAATAATAAAGGTCGGGGGGCAATATTAGCCACATAATCAATGGGACGCACGGTTCGAAACCCTTCCAGCCATTGCTGGGGCGACGCAGGGAAACAGGTATCCCGGATGGTGCCTACACTGCGGAAATAGTCAACGACCGACCGTGGTTCATCAGCTTCAGTGAGCACGGCAAAATCAGTGGGACAGGCACAGGCGGCCACACATGACACACGCCAATCACCCGCGGCCACATATATGGAGATAGCCGCACCGCCACTGAACCCCAGCAGCGAGAGACGAGACCGGTCGATATCCGGCAGTACCCAAAGGTAATCGATAACCGCCGCCAAGTCGCGACTCCAGCCCAGCATGTCCAGGTTGCCCCCACTGGCTCCGGTACCCCGGAAATTGAAAATCATGGCGGCGAAACCGGCGCGGCAAATTTCTTCGGCCGTCTGGCCGTAGTCGCTTGCTCCCGGTTCCGGTTTATGTGCCGGTATACCATGACAGAGGCAAACCACCGGGTGCGGCGCTTTAGCCTCCGGCAGATAAAGCTGACCGGAGATGATGATTCCCTCGACGTCAAGTAAAACCTTTTCCGGCATATTATGTCAATTTCAGCAGGACAAAAAACTCTTTGTTCCCCGACGCGCCGAGAATCGGTGACGTCACCAAACCTTTCAACCGATAGCTTTGTTCAATTACCCAGGCCAGAAAACGCCCCAGGATTTCGGCATGAAGAAGAGGGGCCTGGATGACCCCTCCCTTACCAACTTCCTTCCGTTTAGCCTCGAATTGCGGTTTGATGAGTACCAGTATATCGCCGCCGTCTTTGAGCAGACGGGCGGCAGCCGGTAATACTTTTTTTACCGAGATAAAGGATAAATCCATAGTGACCAGGTCTACTTTCTCCGGAAGCGTGATTGGATAACGGGCGTTTACCCGCTCCATAACCACCACCCGCTCGTCCTGCCGGAGTCGATAGTCGAGCTGGCCGTAACCCACGTCCACCGCATAAACCCGGCCGGCACCGCGTTGAAGCAGGCAATCGGTAAAGCCACCGGTGGAGGCCCCGATGTCAGCCACTGTCCAGGTGGCAACATCGATCTCAAACCGGTCAAGGGCATACGCCAGCTTAATCCCGCCGCGACTAACAAAAAGAGGTGGCTCGCTGACGCTAATGTCCACCTCTTCGTTGACCAGTGTGCCCGGTTTTAAGGCGGCTTTCCCGGCGACAACCACTTTTCCCGCCATTATCAAAGCCTGAGCTTTGGCACGACTCTGGACGAGTCCCCTCACCACCATTAAACTGTCAATCCGCTGCCTGGTCACCGTCTATTCATCAGTCATTAATAAGTTAGCGCTTTCTCACCTCGACTTCAAATCCCATGGCTTTAATATTCTCGACGAGCTTATCCACGTTATCGGTGTTCAGGTGAACCACGATATCCTTGGTCTTTTTGCGCGGGGGAGCAATGACGTGGAGGGCCAGGACTTCCAGGTCCAGCTCGTTGATGGCATGGAGTATCTGTTCCATTGCCTTAGTTTCACCGCCGGACGGAATCCAGAGGCGCTCACCGGGTTCTCCCACACCGAGCACTTTATTGACGATTCGATAGAAAAAATCATTGGTGGTAACAATACCGACCACTTTTTTATCTTTCTCAACCACCACCAGACCGCCGACTTTTTTCGCTTGGGCGAGGGCAAGCGCCTCTTCTACGGTCGTCATGGGACTGGTGGTAACCAAGTTTTTCTGCATCACCTGTTTTACCGGTATCTTATGCAGGGCAACCATACTGTAAGCAACGTCCCACATATTCCGGGAAAGAATCGCCGGCGGGGCGGCTTCTTCCAGTCGCCTGGCCGTGACAATACCGACCAGCTTCCCTTTATCAACCACCGGTAAACGGTGCAGATTCTTTTTATCCAGAATCCTTTTGGCTTCAATGACGCTGGTCTTACTTGGAATCGTAATTACTTCAGTAGTCATGATGTCACGGATTAACATCTACTCCCTCCTGTCTTTATAAGGACCTGCCTGACTCAGAATAGAGTATAACATAATCCAAATCCACTTTCAGCACTCTTTAAGAAAGTCCACTTCATTGTTTTTTCTACTGGTGCTGCCCGTCTCCTGCTTGTGTTCAGGCAGGCTCCACAAGCCAAGCACGGATAAGAAGAACTTTCA
>JACZSH010000119.1 GCA_022574315.1 Chloroflexota bacterium
GTGTTGCCCGGTTGATTAAGGGAAGTAGTCTTGACTTCACCGGAAAACCTGTACCGGCTTGAAACCCCGGGGCGGTGCTGCCCGGTTGATTAAAGGAGGTAGTCTTGACTTCACCGGAAAACCTGGACCGGTTTGAAACCCTGGTTGATATCCTGGCTAAACTGCGCGGCCCGGAGGGCTGCCCCTGGGACCGCGAGCAAACCCACGCCTCGCTGCGGGAAAACCTGCTCGAGGAATGCTACGAGGTGCTGGAAGCCCTCGACGAGGGCGACTCCGGGCAGCTCTGTGAAGAACTGGGCGACCTGCTCATGCAGGTCCTTTTCCACGCCCGTATCGCCGCCGAGGTCGGCGATTTTGAGCTGGCTGACGTTATCCGCGGTATCAGCACCAAGCTGGTCAACCGCCACCCCCACGTCTTCGGCTCAGTGAAGGTAAACGGCTCCGAGGAAGTGCTGCACCACTGGGAAGCCCTCAAGCGTAAAGAGCGCGACGCGGACACTTCCATGCTGGCCAAGGTACCCCGCCAGTTGCCTGCCCTCAACTACAGCCAGGCAATACAGAGCCGGGTGGTGCGCGTCGGGTTTGACTGGGAAAATATCGACGGCGTCATTGATAAACTGGCTGAGGAAGTAGCTGAACTGAAACAGGCGGCCAGCCAGGCAGAAAAGGCAGGGGAGTTCGGCGACCTGCTCTTTACCCTGGTCAACGTGGCGCGTCGCCTGGGCGTCGACTCGGAAACGGCGCTGCGGGAAGCCAACCAGCGCTTCTACCGCCGCTTTGCCCGCATGGAATCGGTCTGCCGGGAGCGGGGAATAAACCTTGGCGACCTCTCTTTCGCGGAGCAAAACGCCCTCTGGGAAGACGCCAAGAAGGCGACAGAAGGAACCTGACCGGCAGAGTTAAAGTAGAGGACAAAACATATAGACATAGCGGTGTTTATATGTTACTATTCCTGAGAGGTAAATAACTATGGGGACAGGGCTAAAACGCACCACTATTTTTCTTACTGAAGAACAGCGTGAGAGGCTTCGCCGTCTGGCCTTTGAGCAGCGGACTTCCATGGCTAAACTCATCCGTGATGCTGCCGTGGAGATACTGGCGGATGAGGAAGACGTGAGGGAAGGATTGGCGGCTTTGGCGGACGAGGAAGGTACGGTTACCTGGGAGCAATACCAGCGCCGGAGGGCTAAGCAGGAGCCTCAGGGTGAGTTACCGGGTTAGTCTGCGGCGCACTGCGCAGAATCAGTTAGACAATATTATCGGACGGGACTACCAGGCTGTTGCCAGAGCCATCTCCGATTTAGCGCAAGTACCCAGGCCAAAAAGAGTAAAAAAATTGGGTGAAAGTGGCTTGTGGCGTAGACGAATCAGAGCTTATCGTGTCGTCTACGCCATAAATGATAAAGAGAAGCAGATCATAATCTTGAGAGTAGCTAAACGCACAGAAGATACCTATAAGGGACTGTAAGTATGGTCGGGGCGAGAGGATTTGAACCTCCGACCTCCGCGTCCCGAACGCGGCGCGCTAACCGGGCTGCGCTACGCCCCGCCACAGAAGACAAGTCCATTATAGTGCCTTATCCGCGGTGAGGCAAGTGCCGCTTTGAGAAAAGAGAGTTCAGGAAGGCCTCTCTGTAAGATTACCCGGGGATAAGGTTCATAACAATAAAAAGCACCTTTATGATATAATGGTGCGGAGCAGTTACTTAATTGCGCAATTGCGTAAACTAACCACTGTTTGGAGCCGTAATTTATGAAGTACTGCGTTCTCATCCTTGACGGCGCTTCCGGCTGGGCTGTCCCGGAACGCGGTGGCAAAACCTGCCTGGAAATGGCGCACACCCCAAATCTGGACGCCCTGACCGGGCAGGGTACTCTCGGCCTGGTCCGCACCGTCCCCTCCGGCATGGAGCCGAGCAGCGCCTGCGCCTGCATGTCCCTGCTCGGTTACGACCCCCGCAGCTACTTCCGTGGCCGCGGCTCTATCGAAGCCCGCAGCCTGGGCATCTCCGTTGACCGGGGCGAGGTCGTTTTCCGCTGCAACCTGGTGGCCGTCCGCGACGGCAAAATGTGGAGCTACAGTACCGGTTACATCCCCACCGAAGAAGCTTACCCCCTGGTGGCCGCCTTGAACGAGGCACTCGGCACCGACCAGGTGCGCTTTTACCCCGGCGTCAGCTATCGCCATATCCTCAAGCTCACCGGCCACGAAGATTCTCTCCTCGCTGAGTGCACTTCCCCCCACGATATCCCCGGCCAACCCGTGGCTGACGCTCTACCCCGCGGTACCGGCAGTCGTATACTCGCCGACCTGATGCAACGCTCGCAAGCGGTGCTGGCCGCCCATCCGGTCAATGCGGCACGTATCGCCCGTGGGGATATCCCCGCCACCATGATATGGCTCTTCTGGGGCAGCGGCCCCCTCCCGGAGGTGCCCGCCTTCCGCCAGGTTTACGGCCTTGAGGCGGCCATGACTTCAGGGGTCGACCTGCTCAACGGGCTCGCCAGCATTCTGGGTATGGACGTGCTCGGTATTCCCGGGGTAACCGACGGCCAGGACAATGACTACGCCGCCCAGGGCGCCGGGGCCGTCTCCGCGCTGGAAAAGTACGACCTGGTGGTCGTCCACGTCGAGTCCCCGGACGAAGCGGCTCATGACGGCGCCATCGACGATAAAATCGCCGCCCTCCAGAATATTGACGGTGAGGTTGTCGGTCCCCTCCGTGCCTGGCGGGGGGATGACCTCCGCCTGCTGGTGCTGCCTGACCACCACACCCCCATCCAGGTCCAGACCCATACCGATGACCCCGTGCCCTTCCTCCTCTGGGGCCCCGGCTTTGCCGCCAACGGCGCCCAGAGATTCACCGAGGCCGAGGCGAAAGGCACTGGTCATTTCCTGGCGGAAGGGTATAAAATAATGGACAGACTACTGGGAAGGTCGACCAAGTAATGCCTATCATCGTTCAGAAATACGGCGGCACCTCGGTCGCTGATGCCGATAAGATAAAAAACGTGGCACGGCGCATCATCCGTACGCGGGACGCCGGCAATCAGGTCGTCGTCGTCGTCTCGGCAATGGGCCACACCACCGACGAGCTGGTTGACCTGGCTTACCAGGTTGCGGAAAAACCGGCCCACCGCGAACTTGACGTCCTTCTCTCCACCGGCGAGGTGGTCACCACCACCCTCCTGGCCATGGCGCTGCACGCCATGGGCTGTCCCGCCATCAGCCTCAGCGGCGCCCAGGCCGGCATCCGCACCGACGCCGCTTTCAGTCGCGCCCGCATCCTGGAGGTAAACTCCGCCCGGGTGGTCAAAGAGCTGGAAAAAGGCAGTGTGGTCATCGTCGCCGGCTTCCAGGGCATTACCGCCGATATGGACACCACCACCCTGGGCCGGGGTGGCTCGGACACCACCGCCGTCGCCCTCGCCGCCAGCCTCGGCGCCGCGGTTTGCCAGATATACACTGACGTTGAAGGCGTGCACAGCGCCGACCCCCGCCTGGTTCCGGAAGCCAGGCCCCTCGCCGAGATTGGCTATGAAGAAATGCTGGAGATGGCCAGCTACGGGGCAAAAGTGGTGCACCCCAGGGCCGTCGAGCTGGGCGAACTGTTCAATATCCCCATCCTGGTCGCCTCCAGCTTTAACGATAACCCGGGCACATTAATTCACGGAGGCGTATCCATGGAAGTTAGAAATAAGGTGAGCAGCGTGGCTCATGACCTTGACGTAGCCAAGATAACCGTCGTCGGCGTGCCTGACCGTCCCGGCATTGCCGCCGCCATCTTTGTCCCTCTGGCTGAAGCTGGAATCAGCGTCGATACCATCGTCCAGAATGCCAGCATCACCAACGTCACCGACCTCACTTTTACCGTCACCCGCAGCCAGCTGGACAAAGCTATGGAAGTCGTCGCCCCCATCGCCCGTTCCATCGGCGCCCGGGAATGTGCCACGGATTCCTCGCTGGGCAAAGTCAGCATCATCGGTACCGGCATGCAGAATACCCCCGGTTATGCCGCCCGCATGTTCGGCGCTCTCAGCCAGGCAAAGATCAATATCCAGCTGATTACCACCTCGGAGATACGGATAACCTGCATTATCGAAGAGGCAAGGGTGGAAGAGGCCGTGCGCGCCCTCCATCAGGCATTTGAAATTGAAGTCCAGGAAAAATAAGCCG
>JACZSH010000120.1 GCA_022574315.1 Chloroflexota bacterium
CGCTGGTCCGGTCTGTCGCTCATCGTGGTCTATCACCTCGTGCGCGTGGGATGCGGATTGATGCTGATGTTCGCCTTCGATGGGCTCGTGAAATTGCTGGGATTCAAGGGCGTCACTCGCATTCTGGCTTTTACGTTCGCCTTCTCCGCGGGTGGCTTTGGATGGCTTGTTCGATTGCTCCGGCCCGATTTCGAACCCAGCGATTTCTGGTGGACCGAGGCCTACGCCTTCCACTCGATGATGAACTTTCCGCACTTTGCAATCTCATCGGCGCTGATTCTCTGGGCTACCTGAGTATTAACGGCCTGATAAAAGCGGTCGGTCTACCCGAAGACAGTTTTTGCCTGGCTTGCTTTACCGGTGATTACCAGATACCGGTCCAGCTTGAGATGGACAAACTGGCGCTGGAGACGGCGGCGGTCGCCAGCGGTACGCTTTCCGACATCCGGAAACGCTAGCTTCGCCATCTTCTTGAGCTGTCTTTTCCTCAAATCTTTTTCTGACATGCCTGAACCTGCCCCCCCCGTAATAACCCGGCTGACGCGGCGCAATGGGTTAATGACGGGGGTTGACAGGTAATATTTCTTATTATATTATATTAGAACAACCGTTCTTTTATATCGCGGAATCAGGTTTGTTGACCATAATGAAAGTCTTATCGATAAAACAGCAGTGCATCATTGACTTTATTCACCGTTTCCTGGGTGACCGTGGTTACCCACCCACCGTTAGAGATATATTAAGCGGATGCGGCATCAGTTCGACTTCAGTGGTGGCTTATAATCTGGCTATCCTGGAAAAAAAAGGCTACCTCAGCCGTCACCCGGAAATTTCGCGTGGTATCGAATTGCTCACCCGGACTCCGGGTTCCTCCTCCCGGGTGCAGGTGCCCATCATCGGGCAAATAGCCGCTGGCGAAGCGATACCGGTACCCACCCCGGATACCTGGGATGTCACCGCGGCGGCGGATACTCTGGAGGTCACCGAGGACCTGACACGGGGTAAAGGGGGCTTATACGCCCTGAAAGTTAAAGGCTTATCCATGGTGGATGCCCTGATTAATGACGGAGATATCGTCTTGATGCAGCATGTCAGTGTTGTCGAAAATGGGGAGATGGCCGCCGTCTGGCTCAAATCGGAAAAAGAGGCTACCCTGAAAAAAGTCTATGTGGAACCGGGGCGAATCAGGCTTCAACCGGCCAACAGCCAGATGCAGCCGATATATGTCGAGCCGGACAACGTTGAGATACAGGGGAGGGTAATCGCCGTCATCAGGCAGGTGGCCTGACTTGGGAAAAGACGGTAAAATATGAAGAATCATAGCTTGATTTGATTTTGTGGTGGCGGTAGTTATAAACTTGATTTGATTATTGCGGGACAGTTCGTATACATTAGGTGGTGGGATTAATAAAAGGCCAGAAACTGCTGCCGGTAATCGGGAAACGGAAAAAGCTATGATATTATCTCAGTTCCAGACGGTAGGTAGTGACCTGTTCGTCAGAGGACTCGTTTCTTCCCACAGTGGGAACCTGAGCATCAAGCTGGGTGACCACCTCATTATCACCCGCCGCGACAGCATGTTCAACAGCCTGCAGGAGAACGACCTGGTCGAGACCGGCATCAGCAAAAATGATCGCTCGACGCCTCTGGCCGCGGTGGACCTGGCCATTCACCGCGCCATTTACCGTGAAACCCAGGCGCTGGCGATAGTGCATGCCCATCCCCCCCACGCCCTGGCGCTTTCGTTGCACGAGACAAAAACCGTCCCCGGCGTTGAAGGCCTCTCCGTGATTGATGACGTGCCGGTCGTCGACTGTGAAACGGGCGCCAAAGCGGAAAAAACGGAGAACATTATTGCCCGGGCGTTAAAAGAACACCGGATAATACTGGTCAATGGCCATGGTAGTTTCGCCATCGGGCAATTACTCGAAGAGGCCCTGAACTTTACCACCGCCCTGGAGCAAAGCAGCCAGGTGCTCTGCCTGCTGAAGTCTTTGCAGGTCAGCTCAGTAAAAGACTAGTCTATTTCGGGTAGACCGGGGTGCACCAGTCAAGGTACTTGGGATTATCCCCCTTTATCACCGCAAAATAAAGTTCCTGCAGTTTCCGGGTTATTTCTCCCACCTCGCCGTCACCTACCAGACGATGGTCTATTTCCGATACCGGGGTGATGTGGGCCGCCGTGCCGGTCATGAAACATTCGTCGGCGAAGAAAAGTTCCGCGCGGTTAACCGGTCTCTCCACCGTCTCTATGCCCAGTTCATTCTTGGCCAGACGTATCGTGCAATCGCGGGTAATTCCGGGCAGGATGTGGTTATAGGTCGCCGGGGTCACCAGTTTACCGTCTCTGACCAGAAAAATGTTTTCGCCGCTGCCCTGGGCGACGTAACCATCCGCCGAAAGCATAATCGCCTCGTCAAAGCCGTTCTCCACGGCGTCTGATTTGGCCAGGGCATTGCCGGCGTAGTGGCCCATGATTTTGACCTGAGGCGGAATTGAGTTATCCGTGGGACATTGCCAGGAAGAGACGGTGCATCTGGCTTTCTCCACGTCCAGGTAGCGCCCCCAGGGGATGATGAAAACCACGTAATCATCACTGACGTCGTGGACACGGACACCCAGCGCCTCACTGCTCTTGTAGGCCAGGGGACGTACGTAAATATCCTTCTCAAAAGCGCACTTCCGGGCCAGTTCTACGGTCATCCGGCACAGATCGTCCACAGTATAGGGCAGTTTAATCTTGAGTACTTTACAGCCGTTAAGCAGGCGCTGATAGTGCTCTTTCAGGCGGAAGAGATAAATCTGCTTATGTTCGGCGTTCCAGTTTCCCCTGATGCCTTCAAAGACGGCCGTGCCGTAATGCAGGGCGGAGGTCATTACGCTTATCTTGGCATCGGCTAAAGGAATGATTTCATTCTTAAAGTAGGCGTAGGACGGCATATGAAAGTCTCCTTTTCCGGTCGGTTATTTTCACCCATTATAGCTACTGAACGGATAGAATACAAGAGGGAATGCTAAGGAGGTTTGCGCTGACTCACCGCCTCTGATGTCCCTTTACTCAAAAGTCCGCCGCCGTGCTATCCTCCCACTCCCCTCATCTTGGGCGCCTCTTCGTGCTTATCTTTGGGGAAAAGGTCTTTCAGGCGCAGGGTAGCCCCCGTCTGTATGGCGCTGAAGCCGTACTTGTCGCGGATGCGGTCGATAGTAGCGTTCAATTTTACCATTCTCGGCGCTGACGAATCGAGCATATCCAGCTGGCGGCCGATTTCCCCCAGCCCGGACACCCCGATACCGATAAGCCTCACCGCCTGCTTTTCCCGCGCCAGCTCGTTTTTCAGCAGCCCCTCTCCGGTGTCGAAAATCACCCGGTCGCTATCGCTTCCCTGTCTCAGCGTGCGCTGGCGGGTGGTGGTCGTAAAATCGGCGAATCTCAGTTTCAGCGTCAGGCACTTTGCCAGTCTGCCCTGCCGCCGCAGGTCGCTGCCGACGCGCTCACTGAGGTAACGCAGGGTGGCTTTCAGTTGGGAAACGTCCCTGGTATCAGTGGCAAAAGTGGTCTCGCGGCTGATGGACTTGGCGGCCCCGGGCGGCGCCACTTTACTGGAACCGATGCCGTTGGCGTGGTCGTGAATTACTTGGCCGTAGGCGCCAAAGCGACTCTTAAGGATGTCCGGGGACAGGTCGGCCAGTTGCCCGAGCGTCCGGATACCCAGTCCCAGCAGGACTTGCTGGCTCTTTTGGCCGATTCCGGGTAGTTTGCCCACTGGTAGCGGCTCCAGGAATGAGCGCTCTTTCCCGACGGGCACTTCCAGCAGACCGTCTGGCTTGGATAAATCAGAGGCAATCTTGGCCACCGTCCGGTTGGCGGCGATGCCGATGGAAGCACAGATACTCAGTTCGTCTTCAATCCGTTTCTTTATCGCCTCCGCCATTTTCCGGATAGTGCCGTGAAGCGACTCAAAACCGGTCGCGTCCAGATAGGCTTCGTCCAGACCCAGTGGTTCGAGGAACGGCGAGAAATCGGCCAGAATGGCCATAAACTTTCGCGAGGCATCGCGGTAGCGGGCAAAATTACCTTCGATGAAAATAGCCTGGGGGCAGAGGCGGCTGGCGGTCATCCGGGGCATGGCGGCGTGCAGGC
>JACZSH010000121.1 GCA_022574315.1 Chloroflexota bacterium
GACGACGACGAGTCTTTCCAGTACTGGCGTGAAATCGGCCTTCCCGAATCGAAAATCCGGCGCTTCGGCGAGAAGGATAACTACTGGGGTCCGGCCGGAAACTCCGGTCCCTGCGGTCCCTGCAGCGAGATTCATTACGACCTCGGTGAAGAGTCGGGCTGTGGTAAGTCCACCTGCGGCCCCAACTGCGATTGCGGTCGTTTTTCCGAACTATGGAACCTGGTCTTCACCCAGTACAACCAGGACGAAGCGGGAAACCGCACCCTGTTGCCCAGCCCGAACATCGATACCGGCCTGGGACTGGAGCGGACGCTGGCGGTGGTCACCGGTAAATCGTCTGTCTACGAGACCGACCTGTTCACCCCGCTGCTCGAATGCATCGCCGGGCTGTCCGGGAAAAAGTACGGCGCTGACGAGGCGATAGACCACGCCATGCGCGTGGCTGTGG
The DNA here is from genome assembly GCA_022574315.1 of Chloroflexota bacterium. Taxonomy (GTDB): domain Bacteria; phylum Chloroflexota; class Dehalococcoidia; order Dehalococcoidales; family RBG-16-60-22; genus JACZSH01. The sequence goes on from JACZSH010000121.1 coordinate 449, forward strand.
AGCACGGCCGCGGTATCACCTTCCTTATTGCGGATGGGGTTATCCCGGCTAATGACGGACGCGGCTACGTCCTGCGCCGCCTGCTCCGCCGCGCCGCCCTCTTTGGCCGCCGACTTGGCCTGCGTAAGCCGTTCCTGGCCGAAATCGCCCGGGTGACCGTCGGCCAGATGGGGCACACCTATCCCGAACTGCGGGAAAGAGAGGACTTTATCCTCAAGGTTATTCGACTTGAGGAGACTCGCTTCGAAGAAACGTTGAACACCGGCCTTGAGCTACTCGATGGCATTATGGCCGGGTTGACCGAAAGTAGTCGGGAAATCTCTGGCCAGCAGGCCTTCAAACTATATGACACCTACGGTTTTCCCGTGGAGCTGACCCGGGAAATCGCCCGGGAGCGCGGTTTCTCCGTGGACACGGCCGGCTTTGAGCGGGAGATGGCGCAGCAAAAAGAAAAGGCACGGGCCGCCCACCGGTTCGAGCTGGCCGAAAAAGGACTCGACAACCTGAAAAATAAGCTCGACCTGAAAGCGAGTAAATTTGTCGGCCATGACCGTCTCAGCCACCGGTCGACCCTCGCCGCCCTGGTGGTTGACCACCAGCCCGTGGAGACTGTCCGGGAAGGGCAGGAAGCAGACCTTATTCTGGAGAGCACCCCGTTCTATGCTGAGATGGGCGGACAGGTGGGTGATACCGGTAAAATAGACGGCGCTGCCGGACAGTTCCTGGTTACCGATACCGTCCGCGTTCCGCCGGATATTATCGTCCACCAGGGACACGTCGTCCGGGGCGAATTGTCCGTCGGCGAGGAAGTGACCGCGGCAGTTGACACGGCACGGCGCCTGGATATCGCCCGTAACCACACCGCCACCCACCTGCTCCACTTTGCCCTCCGCCAGGTACTGGGTGACCATGCCCAGCAGCGGGGTTCGCTGGTCGCCCCGGAGCGGTTCAGCTTTGACTTCTCCCATCTCACCGCCATGACCCCGCCGGAACTGGAGCAGGTGCAGCGCATCGTCAATGATAAAATCAGGCAGAACCTGCCGGTCTACGCTGCCGAAATGTCCTATCAGGAAGCGGTTAAAGAGGGCGCCATTGCCCTCTTCGATGAAAAATACGGCGATAAGGTTCGCGTCCTTAAAACCGGCCGGCCGCCCATCAGTGTCGAGCTTTGCGGCGGTACTCATGCCTCTGCCACCGGAGAAATCGGCTTCTTCCACGTCCTCGGCGAGCACGGCATCGGTGCCGGGCTGCGCCGTATCGAAGCCGTCACCGGCCGGGGCGCCGAAGACTTTATCCGGCGGCGTTTTGCCGGCCTGCAAAGTATCGCCGGTATCGTCGGCGCTGATGCCGAGAATGTCCGGGACAGGGTGGACGGCCTGGCGGCGGAACTGAAAAACGAGCGCCGAAAAAGGGCGGCTTTGGAGCGGGCACTGGTCAAAACACAACGGACAATAACTTTTCTTTATGAAAAATTGCGCGATAAATTTCCAGAATGGGATATTGGCATTAAATTCATCTTCAATGGAGAAGTTGTTAACGGTATAAAGTTGATTGCTGCCAGTTTACCGTCTTCTAACATGGAAGCGTTGCGTGAGTTAAGTGACTATTTGCGGCAGGATATTGGAAGTGGGATAGTAGTCCTGGGCTCGGTTTACGAAGGGAAACCGGTTTTCCTGGCAGCGGTTACCAATGACCTGGCCGAGAAGCATCCCGCTGGCAATATCGTCAACGAAGTGGCCAAGGTCACCGGGGGTGGCGGCGGCGGTCGGCCCGACCTCGCCCAGGCCGGGGGCAAACACAAAGACAAACTGGACGAGGCGCTTCGCCTGGTGAAAAGTCTGGTCGAGAAAAACAATGCGTAGCCTCGCCCTCGACGTTGGCGATAAACGAATCGGAGTTGCCCTCAGCGACCCTTTGGGGATACTGGCCAGCCCATTGACTATCATCGACCGCGTCGACGAGATAATGGATATTGCCGCTATCGTGGCAATAATCGAGCAGCACCAGGTCGGGAGTGTCATCGTTGGCCTGCCGCTCTCTCTGGACGGCGGTCTCGGCTCCCAGGCGGAAAAAGTACGCCGCTTTACCGAAGCACTGCGCGTCAGTGCCGCCGTTCCCATCGAATACCGGGATGAACGCCTGTCGACGGTCACCGCCCGCCGCTTGATGCGGTCGTCCGGAAAAGACCGCAAAGCCCGGGATGACGCCATGGCGGCGATGGTTATCCTGCAGAGCTATCTCGATGAAGCCGGTGCTTAGTCCGGCACCTTTCCCGCCGGGTATTTTCTGCGTAGGGCGGGTGGGAAAAAGTCCGTCTTTATTTTTCTTCGCGATGATGTTGGCCGCCGGTTGTGTTGCCGTATGGTTAGCCGTGCCGCGTTAAATAAGGTTCGTAGCCGGGAGAGTAAGAGCCCGGAAACTCCTCGGACTGAAAAGATAGATTTTCCGGTGTAAATAACAGGTCATACCTTCGATTTCGGTATCCGGGCTTCATGAAGCAGGCGCTCCGCCCGGGACGTGTTGAAAGCACCGCACACGCAAAATTTAGCCATATACCTGGCGGCTTTTTCCGGGGTCAGTCGTTTTTCTTTTACTCCATCTATCATCTTTTTGGCGAAGCTGTTAGCGATAAGACCGTGACCACACATGGTAGTAAGCGCCAGCACCTGCTGGTCGGGTAAACGATACAAATTTCCCCTGAAACCCAGTGAGTAGTTAATCGAGTGAGGTAAAATGCCGGTACGCAGCGCTATTTCTTTAAAGTCGTCGACTAAGGAGGACACATTCACCGACAGCCCGGCATCAAGCTCCTTGATTTCCTTGAGAAATTCTTCGAGAGCCGGCTTGTTGTCGAAGACGATCAGTGCCCGCCCCGGTGGTTCCATCTCGTCCATGACCATTTCCGGCGATACAATCTCTTTTCTCCCTCTGACGTATAACCGGAATAGATTGAGGCTCTTCTCGGGCCGGAACACGGGACCATTTAGGGACTCACCCGTAAAATTAACCGGGTGGTATTTAAGGGCAATCTTTAAGAATTCACGTGCCTTGGCTACCGAACCGATATCATTGACGCCGGGGCGTGCCAGGGTGAAGACGATATAATCGTCCTTAAGATCCTCCGGCTTGCCGAATCTATGCAGCGTGTTTGTCAAGATACTTTCTCCTCTCCGGCGGGTGCCGGGTTGGTATGCCGGCCGAGTCCGATGTTTATCTTGGCTCGCCAGGCATCATAGCCCATTGACCTGAGTTGGTCTCTGACGGCATCGTCTCCGTTGGCATCGCATCGGACGGCTACTCCCAGCGCCACCACGGTATCCATCTGTCTGACCTCGTCCTCGATGGTATTCAGTATGTCAGGCATTTTTGCGATGTCGGTTTTAAACTCTAGGATGCAGGACATCACTTTCTCGTTCAAAACATCGGCTCGTATTTCCCCGGTTTTGACGTCGGATATGAGCGTTGTTAACGGATTCTCAGGTTGAAACTCGACCGACATTTTGGTCAGCGCCCGACTCATCTTGTCTACCTCCTTGAAATAGACGCCAACTCCCGGTCTCCCGAACTCTACGGCAAACCCGGTTTCCCCTTCCTTGACGCGCCCGGTCAGTTCGTTTGTCTTCACTTCCTGGGTACCTCTACCTCCATCACCG
>JACZSH010000122.1 GCA_022574315.1 Chloroflexota bacterium
CCGAAGCTGAACCACACCGCAGTCAGGAATCCGATAACGATGAATATCTGGAACAGAAGCAGGCCTCGTCGCTTCTTTTTTTCGGGTATGACTCTGGAGTTACTGATATTCATCACCTCCACCGGGTTTTCGGATAAGCTACCGGTGCTTTTTGCTTTCATACATCTCCGGTTACCCTCATGAAACCGGCCCAAAAAGAACCTGAGAACCATCCGCCTATTACTCAGATATGAGTGTCAGCAAAACGGTTTTCCGTTCATTTCTATTACTTATCGGCATGAAACAGTTCCATCGTTCGGATATCTTTTTCCCTCCAGACTTCCAGCGTCACCTCATTGCCTGCGGGGCAGGCCATCATCATTCCCAAAAGACGCGCTTCCCCTTCCAGCTTGACGCCGTTGTAACTGAGAATGACATCGCCGACCTGCACTCCAGTCCGGTCAGCCGGACTGCCCGAGACTACTTCAGTGACCAGAACCCCTGAAGAAACACCCAGGCCATAGTAATCAGAAAGCCCCGGAGTGACCTGAAGATAACTAATCCCGAGGTCGGCAATGGTGGCCGTTTCCAGTGCTGACTCGACTGGGGACTGGTCGGCTATTTGTCGGGGGAAGAAAAAGAACCCAAGGCCGAGTAAGAGCAGAGTAATAACAGCAACGCCGATTATGGTTATCCCGCGTCGATTTGTAGAGTTTCTCCGGAAAAAGAAAGACACCATAAATACCGGGTTACCTCCTGTATCTATGATGCCATGCCTTGCTTAGAGAGGTCTGAGAATTTACTGAGAAGATGCTAAGATTCTAACTTGCCGTAGTCCTGGCGGCTGAGCATAGGGTACCCCGATGACTAATTACCGCCCACAGCTCCATCCTTTAAGATGGTTAATTAGAGCCCCAGCCAAACGGTAAAGGTGCTGCCCTTGCCCAACTCACTGGTTACGGTGACTCTTCCTCGGTGCTGTTCCGCTATTCCTTTGACGATGGCGAGTCCGAGGCCGGTACCTCCGCTCGCCCGGGAGCGAGCCTTATCCACCCGGTAAAAGCGGTCAAAAATGTGAGGCAGATGCTCAGGGGCAATCCCCGGACCATTGTCCGTCACCTCCAGACACGCCCACTCTCCGTCCCGGTAAAGGGATAGTGTGATGGTGCTGCCTTGGGGAGTGTACCTGGCGGCATTATCCACCAGGTTCCCCAGCAGTTGCTTTAATTTTTGAGCATCCCCTTTTACCTCCAGGTTCTCCTGGCGCCCAATATTGATGCCGTGGTTTCCCGCCAGGGATTTCACCCGCTCTATTTCGTCCGAAAGAATTTCTTTTAGTGAAACCAGTTCTTGCCGACCTGACTGACCAGACTCAACTTCAGCCAGGGTAAGGAGATCACTTACTATTTTTGCCATGCTGACTATCTCGGTCTCGATCACCCGAATTGACTCGCCGCGCTCTGGCTCACTCAGGTTCCGTTTCAGCAAATCGAGGTTACCCCGGATAACGGTCAGTGGCCCTCTCAGCTCGTGGGAAGCATCGGCGACGAAGTGTTTTTGCGACTGAAAGACCTGGTGTAGATGCTCAATCATCTGGTCAAAGGTAGCGGCAAGCTGCCCAATTTCATCTTTCGGGCCATGGTAGCCTACCCGGCGGGCAAGGTCGGTACTGGTCTCGATGCTCCTGGCCGTCCGCGTGATTTGACTTACCGGAGACAAGGCACTCCTGACCATCATCCCACCCGATACCGCGGCCAGTGTCAGCGCCACCAGGATGCTGGTGATGAGCGCCCACCTGACCTGACTCATCGTGGCATCGATGGGGTTTAAGGACTGGGCAACCTCTAACAGGAGCACCTGGTCCTTCAAGCGCAAAGGGGAAACCATAATCCTGACCTTAGCGCCATCGCCGGCGGCCACCGCCTCGATGACGACTTCACCGGCAAATCCTTTTTCGAGCAGGGAGGGATTTACCGGCAGTTCCTGTTCACCGAGACTGTCTGATTTCACCACCACATTCCCGTTTTGGTCGATAAACTGAATATAGAGTCCCGGAGTAGCGAACTCATTAATCGGCGGTAACTTGGCATGAATCACATCATAATCCAGGGGGTCCGGGATTTCCTGGGGGTTAAGAGTACCGTGTATTCGCGCCGAATGTACTCTCAGATTATCATCAACCTGATTGTTGAGGTACCGCTGCAGTAAGAAATGGAGGACAATTCCTGATAAAATCAGAATGACGCAGAGTATCAACGCAAACCATAGAGTCAATCGCCAGCGAATAGGCATACATCACTCTCTCAGCACGTAACCTACGCCGCGAACGGTCTGAATCAATCTGGTGTGACCATGGACCTCCAGTTTTGAGCGTAAGTAGCGCACGTAAACCTCAATTACGTTGGACTCACCGCTGAAGTCGTATCCCCAGACTCTTTCGTAGATCAAGTCCCTCCTTAACACCTGGCGAGGGTGGCGCAGGAAGAGTTCCAGCAGGTCAAATTCCTGGGCGGTTAGTTTAATAGGCTCGTTACGGCGGCTCACCTCCCGGGTAGCCGTATCCAGGGACAGGTCACTGAAACGAAGAACTTCGGCTGCTTTTGGTTGCCGCCGACGGAGCAAGGCCCTGACCCTGGCCAGGAGTTCGTCAAAGGCGAAAGGCTTGACGAGATAGTCATCGGCACCACTCTCAAGCCCGGTTACTCTATCGGCCACGGTGCCTTTGGCGGTGAGCATCAGGATGGGAAAGCGAATATTGTTTTCCCTGATTTTTCTGGCCACTTCAAGGCCGCCCAGTTTCGGGAGCATCAGATCAAGAATCATCAGGTCAAACTCGCCCTTGGAAAAAAATTCGAGAGCAGACTCCCCGTTTTCCGCAAGCTCCACCACGTATCCCTCCTTTTGCAGATTGAACGTCAATCCTTTCGAAAGGTGCCTTTCGTCTTCTACCAGCAAAATTTTCTTGGGCGGCATGAAAAATCCTTCCAGCGGAATCAGGAGTCCGTTTTGGTTAGGCGCTCTTTATCGTCAGCAAGGGGCAAAGACACGGCAAAGACAGACCCTTTTCCTTTCCCTTCGCTATAAACCTCGATTTTTCCTTTGTGGTTCTTAACAATTCCCCTGGAAATGAACAACCCCAATCCGGCGCCCTCGACGCCCTGTGTTTCTTTGTCCCGAACCCTGTAAAATTTGCGAAAAACCTTTTTCAAATCCTTTTTTTCGAGACCGACCCCGGAATCGATAAACTCAATAACGCAGAATTTTTTTCGAGTTGTCACCCTAATGGTAATAGGTCCTCCCTCGGGAGTGTATCGCAGCGCGTTGCTTAGCAGGTTGCTGAAGACCATGCGCAAAGCGCGCATATCAATATTCAGGATGGGGGAATCCTGGATATCAAGCCGGACCTCGCATTCCCTTTCCTTAAATTGCCGTTCATACCCTTTCAGCAATTCCTTGAGAAACTTCTCCATATGCGTCTGCATAAACTGAGGCCGCATACTCTTGATATCAGATTTGCCGGCCTCAAGAATGTTTTCGATGAGCCCGGCCAGCCTTTCGGTGTCCGTGAGCATGATTTCGATAAAATCCTTGGTTTCTTCAGGGGAAACCTTTTGGTATTGCAAAGTTTCCAGATAGAGCTGTATGGACGCCAAAGGAGATTTCAACTCATGCGAAACGCTGGAGACAAAATTGCTCTGCAAACGGTTCAACCGGGCCTGTTTGTTCCAGAAAACGAAAATCAGGCACACTCCGGCCAGAATAATCAACATCAGAACGCAGCCTTCAAGCAGAATCACCCAGTTAAAATCAGTCGTGAAAAGCTCGGGCTTGATTTTTTGCGCAAACTCCTTGAACCGGCGGCTGTTTTTTATGTACCAGTTGATCCAGACCGCCATAAGAATTATCCAGGCAATCTGAATGCCGACAAAAATAAAAATCGGATGAAATACAATTCGGCGAAGTCTGCCCATCATTATTATCTCCGGAAACCGCTGGGCTTTCATTATATAGAAAATAGAGTCGCAAGTTCAGGGAAAACAGTTTCGAAAAACCAGGGTCTCAAGAGGCGAATGTTAC
>JACZSH010000021.1 GCA_022574315.1 Chloroflexota bacterium
AACCAACTCGGCTGCCGGCTGAATAGGCAGCTGCTTATTGCTTGTACCGGTTGGTGATGGGCAGCCTTCGGTCCCTCCCGAAAGCCCGGGGGGTTATCTTTATCCCTGGGGGAGACTGGCGGCGCTTGTACTCGGTGGCATCCACCAGGCGGGCAGCTTTCCTTATCGTCTCCTCGTCAAAGCCCATGTCCACTATCTGTTCGATACTGCGGTCATCCTCAACGTAGGCGGTCAGTATTGGGTCGAGTATTTCATAAGGGGGTAGGCTGTCGCTGTCTCGCTGGTTCGGCCTCAGTTCAGCGGAAGGCTCTTTTTCGATAACCGCTAACGGGATAAGGTCGTCGCCGGCCTGGGCATTGCGGTGCCTGGAAAGCCGGTAAACCAGCGTTTTCGGCACATCCTTGATGACGGCAAAGCCGCCCGCCATGTCCCCGTAGAGGGTGGCATAACCGGTGGCCATTTCACTCTTGTTACCGGTGGTCAGTACCAGCCAGCCGAACTTGTTGGATAAAGCCATCAGTAAATTGCCCCTGATGCGCGCCTGTAGATTTTCTTCGGTGACGTCAGGCTCGGTCCCGGCCAGGGCTTCGGCCAGCGTTGCCAGGTAGGACTGGAAAACCTCGTTGATCGGGATAACGGTGAGCTGGATGCCCAGATTTTGCGCCAGCCGCTCGGCATCGGAGATACTGCCCGGCGATGAATATTCTGAAGGCATGGCAACGCCCGCCACATTCGCCTTGCCCAGGGCATCAACCGCAATTGTCGCCACCAGGCTGGAATCGATACCTCCGGACAGCCCGATCAGAACTTTCTTGAAGCCGTTCTTGGTCACGTAGTCGTGCGTGCCCAGTACCAGGGCGTGGTATATTTCCTCCTCCGGTTCGTAGACTGGGCACTGTCTCATCGGCAGCGCCGGTTTCGGGTTCGCCGGAGCCGCTTCCGTAATGGTGAAGGTAGCTGTCTGGTAGTCCTGCTTGGCCACGGCAACTCTTTTCCTTTTCCACCCCGGGTCGTCATCGCGCGCCTGCGCCACGATATCGGCATCGAACTCGACCACAATCAGGTCTTCCTCGAATTGTTTCCCCCGGGCGATGAGATTCCCCCGGACATCAATCACGACGCTGTTGCCGTCGAAGATTAATTCATCCTGTCCGCCTACCAGGTTGTTATAGGCGATGAAAGTCAGGTTATCTACGGCACGAGTCTTGAGCATATCTTCACGCTCCTTACCCCTGCCGGTATGATACGGGGAAGCGCTGATGTTGATGATTACTTCCGCCCCGTAACAGACCTGTGCCGAGGTGGGCCCCATCTCGTACCAGATGTCCTCGCAGATATTGATGCCGACACCGACGCCGTTGATGATATAAACCGGGACTAGGCTGCCGGCCTGGAAATAGCGGTTCTCATCAAAAACTCCGTAGTTGGGCAGGAATGTCTTGTGGTAGATATCAATCAGTTCGCCGTCATGAATAATGGCGGCCGCGTTGTAAAGGCCGTCCCCGGTATCGACAAAGCCGACGACGGCGGTTATACCCGTCGCATGGCTGATTACCTGGTCGAGCGCTTTCCGGTTGGCGCGGATGAACTGGGTCTTGAAGAGGAGGTCTTCCGGAGGATAGCCGCAAACCGCCAGTTCTGGCAGAGTGACCAGGTCGGCACCCAGTGATTTCGCCTCGTCGATAGCCTCAAGAATCTTCCGGGTGTTCCCTTTGAAATCACCCACCGTGGTATTTATCTGTGCCAGGGCAATCCGTAGTCGGCGCATCTTAACTCCTCCCGCCGCGGGTGATAGCTATTTTCACCGTTTATCCCTGGTCAAGAGAATCGAATCGGAATGCCTCTCTCCGCCAGGTATTGCTTGGTTTCACCGATGGAGTAAGTTCCATAGTGGAAGATACTTGCCGCCAGGACCGCATCCGCCTTACCGGCCACCAGGGCCTGGTAGAGGTCTTCCAGTGTGCCCGCCCCACCGCTGGCAATAACGGGTACGGGTACCGCTTCGGAAATAGCGCGGGTCAGTTCGATATCGTATCCCGCCTTGTGTCCGTCAGCGTCCATACTGGTCAGCAGCACTTCCCCCGCCCCGTATTCTACCGCTTTTATGGCCCACTCCAGGGCGTCGATACCGGTCGGCCGCTGGCCGCTGGAGATATAGACTTCCCACCTGGGTCCCGGACTGTTTACGATGCGCTTGGCGTCGATGGCGATGACGATGCACTGGCTGCCGAATTTGTCAGCCCCTTCTCGAAGCAGGTCGGGATTAAGCACGGCGGCGGTATTAACGGATACTTTATCGGCGCCGGCCTGGAGCATCCGCCGCATATCGCTGGTGGTGCGCAGGCCGCCGCCCACCGTCAGCGGCATGAATACTTCTCTGGAGACGCGCTCCACGACGTCAATCACCGTGCCGCGTTTCTCCGGGGTAGCCGTTATGTCCAGGAAGACCAGTTCGTCGGCGCCCTGCTGGTAGTAGAGACGGGCCAGTTCCACCGGGTCACCGGCATTACGCAGGTGGATAAAGCTGGTGCCTTTTACTACCTGTCCGTCTTTAACGTCCAGACAGGGTATGATTCGCTTGGTCAACATTTCAGCCGATTCCCCAACTCGTTTTCACCGGTTACTCTCTTTCTATACTGGCGAACTTCAGGAAATTATCATATATCTTTAAACCGGGCTCACCGCTTTTTTCGGGATGAAACTGGGTGGCAATCAAATTGTCACGGACGATAACACTGCAAAACGATATACCGTACTCGGTTTCCCCGGCCACTACCTCTGGCGCCTCAGGGCTTCCGTAGTAACTATGCACAAAATAGAAATTAGTCTCGTCCGGGATGCCTTTGAATATCGGGTGGGACTGTACTTGTTTTACCTGGTTCCATCCCATGTGAGGGATTTTCAGGCCCGGCGGAAGCTTCTTTACCTGTCCCGGAATGACATCCAGGCATTGGTGCCCGCCGCCTTCTTCGGTACCGGTCAGCAAGACCTGGAGACCGATACAGACGCCGAGAAAAGGACGGTCCTCGGCGATAAACCGGCGGATAGGGTCAACGAACCCCATTCGCTCAAGGCTCAGCATGGTGTCACCGGCCGCGCCTACCCCGGGCAGGATAACGGCGGATGCCCCGGCCAGGTCCCCCGGGCGGTTGGTCACCTTTAGCTGGTAACCCAGCCGGGTGATAGCGTTGGCGACGCTGCGCAGATTTCCGGCGCCATAATCAATTACGGTAATCATCTATCTATTGCCACCTCTTCTCCTGACATTTTAACATAAGACTGTTTCATTAGTCTCGTTGTCCTCCCTGGGGCAGTCTCTACATCGTGATTTTATTGACAGTTAGTAACGGGTTCGGTATAGTCTAAAAAAGGACTGCTTGCGGTTACAAAGTTTTCAGAGGTTAAAAAATGGGCATTGCTTTTCAGATTGGGCCTTTTGCCGTTCACTGGTACGGCATCATGATTACGCTGGGGGTAATGGCGACCCTGCTCGTTTCCAGCATCGAGGCGAAAAGGCGGGGTGAAAACTGGGAACACGTGCTTAATTTGGCGCTGATTGTCGTCCCGGCGGGCATTGTCGGCGCCCGCGCCTATCACGTCATCGACCAGTGGGCTTTTTACAGCCAGAACCCGGCCTTGATTTTCGGCGGTGCCGGACTGGGTATCTTCGGGGCTGTTATCGGCGGTGGTATCGGGCTTTTCATCTATACCCGGTGGAAAAAGATGAATACCCTACGCTGGATGGATATCGTGGCTCCCGGCCTTATCCTGGCGCAGGCTATCGGCCGGTGGGGGAACTTTTTTAACCAGGAACTTTACGGTTATCCTTCTGATTTGCCATGGGCAATGTATATCGACCCCGTCAACCGTTTGCCCGGCTTTGAGTCGTTCTCTTATTTTCATCCTCTTTTTGCCTATGAATCATTCTGGAACTTCGCCGGTTTCGCTCTCCTGATGATACTGGGAAGGAAACTGAAATCGCGTCTTGTGGACGGGGACATCTTTTTTCTGTACGCCATCTACTACTCGGTAGGGCGTTTCTTCTTGGAAGACTTGAAACTGAACGTCTGGACAATCGCCGGTTTTCCCACCGCGCGCTGGATATCAATCATCACGGTAGTGGTAGCGGTTGCTTTGATGGTATATCGGCGATACCGTCGCCGTACGGCCTGATTTAAAGTTGGCCAGCGTGAAAACACGGGTCGCTGAATCTGAAATGAGCAGGCGGAGTTTCTCACCAAAGCTATTACTCCGGGTTATTCCGGTATTGGCGATTGTTCTATTTATCTTCATCGCCTCGTCCTGTAGCCGGGAAGAGCCAACGGGTGAGAAGCCGATGGTGGTCGTTACCATTTTGCCCCAGGCTGAGTTTGTGAAGAAGGTGGGCGGGGACAGGGTAGACGTGACGGTGATGGTGCCCCCGGGAGCCAATGTTCACATCTACGAGCCGACCCCTTCCCAGATGACGATCCTGGCCAAAGCCGCGATGTACGCTAAGGTAGGTTCGGGCATCGAGTTTGAATTAACCTGGATGGAAAAGCTCCGGGCGGTAAATAAAGAAATGCTGGTGGTTGATTGCTCGGCTGGTGTTCCGCTTCAGGAAGTCATCGATGAGGTCGATTCATCGGAAATTGACCCTCATATCTGGATGTCGCCGGGGAACGTGGCCGTCATGGTGCAGAATATTTATGAAGGGCTGGTGACAATCGACGCTGCGAACAAGGCCTATTACGAGCAGCACCGGGACGCCTATCTCCAGGAACTGAGTCGACTTGACCGGGAAATCAGGGACAGTCTGTCCGGCGTGCCCGACCGAACATTTATGGTGTATCATCCGTACCTCGGTTATTTTGCCCGTGAATATGGCTTGACCATGCTGTCGATTGAGAAAGAGGGCAAGGAGCCGACCGCCGCCGGTATGGCCCGGATGATAGCGCAGGCAAAAGAGCGTAACATCACCGTTATCTTCGCCGAACCTCAATTCAATCCCCAGAGCGCGAAGGTAATCGCTGACGCCATCGGCGGTCGGGTCGTCTTTATCGACCCTCTGGCCGGTGACTACGTGGCTAACATGCGTTACTTTCTGGGTGAGCTGGTTTCCGCCATGAACCGGGCGGGACGGTAAACAGGTTACCCCGGCTCGTCACCGGTGGTGGCCTTTCAGAGCGGCGGGCACTGCCGGTTCTGTCCGGTATGGTATACTTGGATAGCTTATTGGGAGGTATTACTTTGAACGCTGAGATCGAAAAAAAGATCAAATCTTCTCTGGTGAACGGTAAGTTACCCTGTGTGGTCGCCTTTAAAATCGCCGAAGAGTGGAAAGTCGGCCCGCGGGAAGTCGGTGACACGGCCAATAAACTGTCAATCAAGATTTGTAACTGTCAGTTGGGCTGCTTCCCCTGAACCCGACAAAAGAATTAAAAAATAACTTTTCTTCTTTTTCTGGCGTCGCCGGAGAAAGAAGCGGGTTTCGGCATAAGCCTCCGGGCAACTTCCTCCTGGCTCAGACCGTCGACGGCAACCGTCTTGTGGCGGCTGGTCTGACCTTTGACCACGCTGACGGCTGATTTGCTGACCTGCAGCTTCCGGCTGAGAAATATTTCCAGCTCCCGGTTAGCCCTGCCTTTGAGCGGCGGCGCGGCCACTTTTATCTGCCAGACGCCTCCTTCGAAACCGGTTACCTGGCTTCGGGGGGCGTTGGGGTGGACCCGCACTGAAATCTTGACGGTATTCACGGCTCTGTTTTCACGGGATAACGATACCGCGCAACATTTCTCCCCGGTCCAGCATCTGGTAGGCTTCGTTTATCTCCGCCAGCTTGAAGCGATGAGAGACGATTTTGTGCGGCTGAACCACCCCGTTTTCCACCAGCCCGATGATGGCGGGCATGTCGGACAGGCGGTAGTTCTTTGAACCCAAGACGTTGAGCTCCCGCCACATGAGGCGATTTACGCTCAGCTGAATCTTTTCAAAGCTGAACCCGACGACTATTATCCTGCCTCCGGCGCGGGTAGCCCGGCAGGCGCTCTCTATCATCCGGGCAGAACCGCTGACATCAATCGAGATATCGGCGCCCCCTCTCGTAATCCGCTTTACGGCTCGGTCGACCGAATCGACTTCCCCGGTACTGATTATTTCGGAAGCCCCGTACTCCAGCGCCTTCTCCAGCTTCCACTGCTTTCGGCCGATGGCGATAACCCGGGCGCCGATGGCCGCTGTCATTTGTACGCAGATAAGTCCCAGCCCGCCGGATGCTCCGTAGATAGCTACCGTGTCTCCCCTTTTTACCCGGGCGCGATTGTAGACGGCGTGATAAGAGGTGGCCACGGCGTCGGTGATGATGGCGCTTTCTTCCAGGGGGAGGCTGTCCGGCAGTGGGATGACGCCGGCGGCCGGTGCCGTTACGTATTCGGCAAAGGCGCCGTCCCGGTTGGCACCCACCAGGACCATGTCGGGACACAGGTTTTCCTGCCCCGCGCGGCACAGGTCGCAGGCAAGGCAGGGGATGGCGGTGGCGATGAGAACTCTCTGCCCGGCGGTGAGGCGGTTTACCTCCCGCCCGGTCTCAGCCACGGTCCCCACCGGCTCATGACCGAGAATAATCGGTGGCGGCTTGGGGGTGGCTCCCTCCACTTTCAGGTATTCCAGGTCGGTCCGGCAGAGGCCGCAGGCGGCTACTTTCACCAGCACTTCACCGTCCGCCGGAACCGGTACCGGCACGTCCTCGATGCTGATTGGTTTTTGGGGCCAGGAGCCGCCCGGCCCGTGGAAAACAGCCGCTTTCATTTTACTTTCCTGAGTTTCTCCGTTAGTGTGCCGCTGATGTTTATTTCGGCCACCGGTGTCATATCGATTGTTTCCCCGGCCACCACGATACTCCTTTTCGCCCTTGCCCTGGTCTCTATCAGGTTACCGCAGGCCCGGGCACAGCCGCAGAGGATGACCAGGGTGTTGATGTCAGTGCTTTCCGGGGAAACAAATACCAGGTCATCTTCTTTTTCGATGGCGGTCAGCAGGTCATGGCCTATTTGGGACAGGTTGATGAGCGGATTACAGGAACCGCAGTATTTTAACGCCACGTTTACAATGGAACCGGTCGTGGTGCTCGTGGTTACTCCCCGATTTTGGCCAGATTCCGGGCGAGTCTTTTCTTGTGCTCCAGGTTGGCACGGCGCATAATCATTATCTTCTGCGCCTGAGGCGAACCGGCACCGTGCATCGATTCGACCAGGGCGGTGCCGCAGGTCATGCCTTCAATCAGTCTCAGCAGGCGCATCCTGGTTTCGGCGGGAACCTCGGCAGAGGTTTTCAGGTATTTGTCCACGTACTTGCCAACCACCGAATCTCTCCAGTCCGCCTCCGAGGGCAGGGTGGCCAGCATACCTCCGGCCATATCCTGGGCAAGCCTGGCTATCTCGTAGACGTTACGGGTCACGTTCAGCTTGGTGACGTTGGCCAGCAGCGGGTCGGCGATAAAGTTACCCGCCGGCAGCTGGTAGCCCTGGCAGGAACAGGCGATAGAGCAGCAGTAAAGGGTTTCCGCCAGGTGAACCATCTCCACTATCTTGTCCTTGATGTGGGCGGCGCCGGCGGTACCCTGGGTTTCATTGAGACCGTAAATGGCTCCGATCAGGACGTCGGACAGGCCCGCTTTACACCCGCCGTAATTCTGGCGGTGGGCGGTGGCAAAACGTTCCACCAGTTCAAAGGCAAAATCGTGTTCCCCGCACATGAAGACGTGTTCCCAGGGAACGAAGACGTCTTCAAACACCAGCAGCGCTTCTCCACCCACGATACCGAATTCCGCGTTACCCTGGTCAATCAGGCAGCCGCTGCACTTCCGGTCATCGTTGGTCTGTCGGCCGAAAACGTGGATTACTCCGGGAGCGTCTACCGGCACGTAGAAGCAGACGGCAAAATCGGTGTCGGCTTCCTTCATCGCCGTGGTGGGCATGACCAGGTGGCCGTGGGCATTTACCGCGCCGGTAATATGTGTTTTGGCTCCCCGCACGACGATGCCGTCCTTTTTTTTCTCCACGACGTGGACATACTGGTCCGGGTCGGGCTGCTGGCTGGGAGACAGCCTCCGGTCTCCTTTGGCGTCGGTCATCGCCCCGGAGAGGAATAAATCTTTGGCCTGTACTTCACGCAGCAAATTGATAAACCGCGGGTGATAATCGGTGCCGTTCTTCTGGTCGATGTCGTAGGTGATGGAAAAGATAGCGTTCATTGCGTCATGCCCGACACAGCGGGCAAAGCAGCTCGCCGTGTGCTGCCCGAGAGCGCGCAGCGCTTTGACCTTTCGTATCAGGTCGTGGGTGCTGTGATGGATGTGAGTAAAGAAATTAATCTTTTTCCCGTCCAGGTGGGAGGTGGTGGTCAGCAGTTCTTCAAATTCGGGTGCCCGGGCCATGTCGTAGGTAAGCGCGGCGGCATTAACATGAGGCATAAAAGCCGGGTGGTCAGCCACGCTGGCTATTTTTTCGGCTAGGTAATATATCTCCGGTTTGAGTCGCCTCAGACTGTCCCGGTATTCGTCACCACGCATCATACCCATAATGATGGTTCCTCTCCCACTGCGGAATGAAAATTATACAGCCTGAATCTCTGGCTATTCGTAGTTGCGCCCGAGGGCGAGGGCAATCGAAGACAGGAGTAATATTGCCGACAGGGAGAACCAGAAGCCCCAGGTCAGTTCCGGCGACAGCATGGACGGGTCAATCACGCCCAGCGCTGTGATGATACCCATGACGGCACTGAGTCCGCCGATACCTCCCAGAATCGCGGCTGTTATCCCCATAATACTTACCTCCTTTGTTTATCCTTTTGTCCTGTTATTATATACTTAAAAAAGTAAAAAGTTAAGATGCCTGTTTGGCGGGTGATAATGGCAATGGAGAACGGGGTGAACCTGGCGCAGCAAATCGGGGACTTGCTCCGGCAGCGGGGACTAACCCTGGGCGTGGTCGAATCGGCCACCGGCGGGCTGATATCTCACCGGATAACCGGTGTGCCCGGCAGCTCCGGTTATTATAAGGGGTCGATTATTTCCTACAGCAATGAGGTAAAGGTCAGGCTGGTCGGGGTCAGCGAGGCGACTATCCGGCGCTACGGCGCGGTCAGCCCCCAGGTGGCCGAAGAGATGGCGGCGGGAGGCCGGAAAACGCTGGGGGTGGATATTTGCCTGGCCGATACCGGTATCGCCGGACCGGATGGCGCCGTGCCCGGAAAACCGGTGGGGCGGTTCTACCTGGGGATGTCACATAAGTCCGGCACCGGCAGCCGGCAGCATGACTTTTCCGGCGACCGGGAGCAGAACAAGCACCGCGCCGCTGAGGCGGCCCTGGCATGGTTGCGCGAGTACCTCTTGAGTTTGAAATAGGCCACGGGCGGTCAACTTAATGGGACCAACGGTGTGTTTAAGAAGGGCGCCGGCCCCTCTTGCCATATCCCCCTCCTTAACGTCAGGGTGCGTTGCCTTTAAGCTCGCCCGATGCTATACTCTGACTTAGTGTTCTTGAGATTGGAGAGCTTGGATGAAAAGAGGCGACAGCCGGAATTATGACCAGCTGCGGCCAGTCCGTATCCTGCCCGGATTCCAGGGATTTGCGGAAGGCTCGGCATTAATCGAACTGGGCAAGACCCACGTCCTGTGCTCGGTCAGTACCGAGGAGCGGGTGCCTCACTTTCTCAGAGGGAGCGGCACGGGCTGGGTTACCGCCGAGTACGCCATGCTGCCGCGAGCTACCGTTACCCGCACTCCCCGTGATTCTACTCTGGGCAGGGTTGGCGGTAGAAACCAGGAAATTCAGCGTTTTATTGGCCGCTCATTACGGGCAGTCACTGACCTCAGCGCCCTGGGAGAAAGAACTTTGATCGTCGATTGTGACGTGTTACAGGCGGATGGCGGCACCCGGGGCGCCGCTATTACCGGAGCTTACGTCGCCCTGCACCAGGCTTTTAAAAAGATGGTGGATATGGGGGTAATTGCCTCCGTGCCTCTGAAATCGGCGATAGCTGCGGTTAGCGTCGGTATCGTGCGCAGCTATCTGTTGCTTGACCTCTGCTATGACGAGGACAACGGAGCGGCGGTCGATTTCAACGTGGTGATGACCAGCAAGGGAGAGTTCGTCGAGGTCCAGGGTACCGCGGAAGGCAAGCCGTTCAGCCGGGAAAATATCGATTCCCTGCTTTCCCTGGCGGAAAAAGGCATCCGGCAGCTTTTTGAGGTTCAGCAGTCCGTCCTGGGGAAATAGCTATAAACTTAGCTTCTTACCTGGCCGCTGCCAAAGATAATCCACTTATAGGTGGTCAGTTCTTTCAGACCCAGCGGGCCGCGGGCGTGCATCTTCTGGGTACTGATGCCGACTTCGGCTCCCAACCCGAACTGGCTCCCGTCGGTAAATCGCGTGCTGGCGTTGACATAGACACAGGCCGCATCCACCTCGTTGACGAAGCGCATCGCTGCCTGGTATCCCTCGGTGAGGATAGCTTCGGAATGTCCGGAGCCGTAACGCTCGATATGCTCCAGCGCTTCATCCAGCGAATTAACTACCTTAATCGCGGCCACCAGGGAGAGAAACTCCTTCCCCCAGTCTTCTTCGGTGGCCGGTACCAGGTTCAAGCCGGATTGGGTCTCAAGTATACCGATGACCGACTTGTCGCCGTGTATTTCCACCCCGGCTTTAGCCCATTCGGCGGCTACCATCGGCAAAAAGCGTCCGGCGATACGGCTATGCACCAGGAGAGTATCCAGGGCATTGCAGACCGTTGGCCGCTGTACCTTGGCATTGTAAGCGATGGCCACTGCCTGGTCTACGTCGGCACTGGCATCGACAAAAGTATGGCAAACGCCGATGCCGCCGCTGACCACCGGCATACGGGCGTTTTCGGTGACTGATTTTATCAGTCCGGCGCCGCCCCGGGGGATAATCAGGTCGATGACATGGCTCATTTTGAGCATATGGTCGACCAGGGAACGGTCGGTATTTTCCAGGAACTGTACCGCGCCGTCCGGTATTCCGGCGCTAACCGCGGCTTCCCGGACTACCCCGGTCAGGGCGCCGCTCGAACGTACCGCTTCCTTGCCTCCCCTCAGGATAACGGCGTTACCCGATTTCAGGCAGAGGGCGGAAATATCCACGGTGACGTTGGGCCGGCTTTCATAAATAGCGCCGATGACTCCCAGAGGCACCCGCTTTTTGCCTATTTGCAACCCGTTGGGCTGGGTACGCATCTCAAATATCTCACCCACCGGGTCGGGCAGGGCGGCTATGGTGAGCATGTCCTGCGCCATCGCCTCGAGGCGGCTTTCATCCAGCATGAGACGGTCGAGCATGGCGGCGCTCATGCCTGAGGCCTCCGCTTCCTGGTAGTCAATCTTGTTGGCGGCCAGTATCTCGCCCTTATTGGTGATGAGAAGGCGGCTGATATTCTGCAGGGCTTTATTCTTGATATCGGTGGACAGGTTAGCCAGCCGGTGGGCCGCCGCCTTGGCAGCTCGTCCCTTACTCTCCAGTTCTTCGATGGCTGATTTCATCTTTTACTCCTGCCGTTTCCGGATAACGGGCTGGTGGGGCTTTAGCCCTCCGGTACGTCATCCGGGGGCACTTGAAATGTACTGATACCGGTAAACTGGTAAACATACCGGGGCGGTACGCCGCTCACCGCCCGGTTTACCCTCTTTTTCAGGCGGCACCGGCCATGCCGTTTATCTTCCAACTCGATTATGTAGCCGTCGTTGTCACTGATACGAATATAGTCGATAAGCGTCAGTTCTCCCCACCACCCGGAATCCGATTCATTATGAAACTGGTAATTAACTTCGGTTAGCAGTTCATGGTTGCTGAGTTTGTAGAGTTTACCTGTGCTCATGGTGTCCCTCCTATAAGACGGTCAGATTATTTCGGTGCACCACTTCCGGTCCATAGTCAAAACCGAGCAGACCGGCAATCTTGCCGGATTTTTCTCCCCGGATGAGATTGATGTCGTTAAAGCTGTAGTTGGTTATGCCGCAAGCCAGGTGAGACCCGTCGCTATCATAGATGTCAACAATGTCTCCGCGGTTAAAGCTGCCTTCCGTTTTCTTGATACCGGCGGCGAGCAAACTTCTCTTTTGTTGCCTGAGCGCCACGGCGGCTCCGGAATCGATAATCAGCTTACCCTGTGTGCTCAGTCCGCAGAGCATCCAGCGTTTACGGCTCTCAAGCTTACCGCTGGTCGGTACAAAACAGGTACCGACCGCTTCGCCGGCAGCCAGCCTGGGAATAATGTCCGGTTCCCGTCCGTCGGCAATTACCACGACCACTCCTGACGAGGTCGCCAGCCTGGCGGCTTCGATCTTGGTAATCATGCCGCCGGTGCCGAGGTTACCCGACGTATCGGTGACCAGTCGCTCAATCTCCGA
The DNA here is from genome assembly GCA_022574315.1 of Chloroflexota bacterium. Classification (GTDB taxonomy): domain Bacteria; phylum Chloroflexota; class Dehalococcoidia; order Dehalococcoidales; family RBG-16-60-22; genus JACZSH01. Next base: position 12,407 of record JACZSH010000021.1, read on the forward strand.
ATCTATACGGTCTACCCGCGGGATAAGACGGGCGCTGGGGTCGCGGTTCGGGTCAGCCGTATGCAGACCGGCCGTATCGGTGAGCAGCATCAGCAGGTCGGCATCAATCAAATTAGCCACCATGGCGGAAAGATTGTCGTTATCACCGAATTTCGCCTCATCAATTTCATCAATCGCCACCACGTCGTTTTCATTAACGATGCAAATCACGCCCAGTTCCATCAGGGCAAGGAGAGTATTGCGGGCATTCAGATAGCCCGCCCGGTCGGAGAGGTCGGCCTTGGTAAGTAAAGCCTGGGCAACCGTGATATCAAGTTTGCCGAATAACTGGTCATAAACGTTCATCAGGCGATTTTGCCCGACCGAGGCCAGCACCTGCTTGAGGGGGATGTCTTTAATTTTCCTGGTCAACCCCAGTTTGTGCTTGCCGGCGGCTATTGCTCCCGAAGAAACGATAATAAGCTCCAGACCCTGTGCGTGCAGCTGGGCTACCTGTTTAACCAGGCTCGATATCGTGTCCTGGTTAAGGTGGTCACCGCCGCCGGTAAGCAGGCTGGTACCCAGCTTGACCACTATCCGCCGGTATTGCCTCTTAATTAAGTTTTCTTGGCGCCTTTTCTTTTCTACCATTTACCAACCACCCGTGCCGTTGGCTCTATTATAGCAAGTGATGGGTGATGTGGACAAGAAGACTATTCCTGGATTACTATTGATATCGTATCTGGTAATCTGCTTCAGCGGGAACCTCCGGAATTAAGCGGTAAGGATAAGATAATTCCAGTTACTACGTTTGCTGGCATGGGATGAACGCATTAAAACAGCCTAATAACAGGTCGGTGCTGTCCATTACGGCGGTGATTACCTTTTCGGTTTTTTAGACACCCATCTGCTGATACCTATCCTCGCTATTTATACTTTGGAACTTGGGGCCAGCATCGGGACTGTCGGACTCGTTATCGGGTTGTATTCCATAACCAACACGCCGGCAAATATCCTCTTCGGCCGGCTGATTGACCGGATAGGTTACCGCTTACCGCTGGTGGGTGGCCTGCTGGGCAGCGCCCTGAGCATGTTTTTATATACGGTAAGCCGATTCCCAATTCACCTGGCCATGGTGCGGGTTATTCATGGGATAACCGGGGCGCCCATCGGCCCGGCGACGATGTCGGTGTTTGCCGACTACGGCAGCGAGACCCGGAAGGGACGGGCAATGGGTTTGTACGGCATGGCTCTGGCGTCGGCTACTCTGGTCGGCTATGGGGTGAGCGGTGTGCTTGCCTCCCGGTTGGGCTACCGGGCCGTTTTCTTTCTCGGGTCACTGATACTGGTTGTGGGCGCTTCGAAGCATATTTGAGTTAACCTGGCGCCGGTGATAAGATTTAGCAGAGGGCTGGTCGGTAACGGCGAGCCCATAAGGTATTTGGGGAGGATTTTGTGTCGTTAGACCTGAGCCAGTTGCTTTCTCTGGCCAAAGATATGCCTGCCTACCACCGGCTTAAAGAGACGCTGCGGTCACCCGGGACAAACCGGGAAACGGTAGTGCTCGATGCTGCCAAACCCTATCTCATCGCCGCCTTGTACCGTGACTGCCGTCGGCCGGTGCTGGTGATGACGGCGCAGCCGGAAAATGCCCGGAAACTTTACGAGCAGTTATCCATCTGGTCGGGTTCCCCCCTGAAACTGTTCCCGGAACCGGATGCTTTACCCTACGAACGGGTCGACTCGGATATGACAGCGGAGCTGGAGCGCGCCCGGGTTCTGTCCGTGCTGACCGACTGTCACCGGGAAGAACCGTCCGCACCGCCGCCCCTGGTTATCGCCTCGGCGCCGGCAATGATGAGTAAGGTGCCGGCACGTCTGGATTATGCCACATTGTGTCATATTGTACAGCCGGGCATGGAGATTGAGCCGTTCCGCCTGTTGCGCCAGTGGGAGGCGATGGGCTATACCCTGGGAAATGTCGTGGAGATACCCGGCACCATGAGCCACCGGGGCGGTATCATTGATATCTATCCTCCTACCAGCGAACTGCCTGCCCGGCTTGAGTTTTTTGGCAACACCATAGATAACATCCGGCTCTTCGACCCGGCCACCCAGCGCTCGGTGGGACCGGAACCGGCGGTCACCATTGGCCCGGCTACCGAATTGCTTTCACCCCGGCAGGTAACCAAAAACGAGCTGGAGCGGATTCTTCAGTCTCTTGACCTCTCCGACTGCAACGCCGGGATACGAGAGCAGTTCCAGCGGGAGATAGCCATGCTGGCGGCAGGGCAGGAACCGCCTAACCGGCAGTTTTACGCCTCGCTGTTTAACCGTGCCAGCTTGCTGGACTACCTGCCCGAAAATGCCCTGCTGCTGCTTGACGAGCCATCCGATATCGAGCATACCGTTGGCGAACTGCATGACGAAGCCGAGCAGATGCGCGCCGCGAAACTATCCCGCGGAGAACTACCCGGCAATTTCCCCCGGCCTTACTTCACCTGGGACGAACTGGAACCTATGGTTAAAAACAAGCAGAGCCTGCGCCTCACTTCCTGGGGCGTCGAAGAAGACGTGCCTCGCCTGGACTTTGCTGCCATTGCCGGCTACGCCGGACAGCTGCCGGCTTTTATTGCCAAAACTAGGCAACTTCTCGGTCGAAAGCGTCGGGTTATCCTGGTGAGCCATCAGGCCAGCCGGTTGTCGGAACTGCTTGAAGAAGCGGATATCATCGCTTCCCCGCTTGCCGAAGTTAAACAGGTGCCGGTGCCCGGCTCTTTGACCCTGCTGCAGGGCTCCCTGGCGGAGGGCTGGGTGATGAATAATGACACCTACCTGTTCACCGATACCGAAATCTTCGGTTATGTGAAACAGCGCCGGGAAGTGAAGAAACACCCGGTACGCCACCAGAAACTTTTTGTGGACATATCTCCCGGTGACATGGTGGTGCACGTGGAGCACGGCATTGCCCGCTTTACCGATGTCACCACGATGCGCACCGATGGTAACGAGAGAGAGTACCTGGTGCTGCGCTATGCCGCCGGGGACAAGCTGTACGTTCCCACCGACCAGATAGACCGGGTCAGCCGTTATATCGGCGCCAGTGACCGGACGCCGGTGTTAAACCGGTTGGGCACTCAGGAGTGGGCGCGCACCAGGCAGCGGGCTAAGGAGGCCGCCGAAGACCTGGCCCAGGAATTGCTCTCCCTTTACGCGGCGCGGGAAATCGTGCCCGGTGTCGCTTTCTCACCGTATACCGTCTGGCAGCAGGAACTGGAGGCGTCCTTTCCCTACGTCGAACCCCCGGACCAGATGAAAGCGCAGCGG
>JACZSH010000123.1 GCA_022574315.1 Chloroflexota bacterium
CCCCCACCCAGGGAATGCCCCACCAGGTGGAAGCTCTTCAACCCCAGGCTCCGCGAGAATTTATCGATGAAATCAACCAGCTCCGGAATAAAGTAATCGCCCTCAATCGACTGACTCAGTCCGTAGCCGGGTAAATCAGGCACATACACCGTGTACTTCAGGGAAAGTTCCCTGATATTTTTCATCCAGGACCGGGCGCCGTTGGCGCCGCCGTGGATAACCACCAGGGGGTCGCCTTGTCCGCCCCGGTAATAATGAATATCCAGTTCGCCTACTCGTACCTTTTTGCTTTCTATGCTCGCCACTTATCCCGCCTCTCCCGCCTTCATCTTTGTTGAGGAAAGTAGCCTCTCCTCTAGCCCAGAAAATACATCAGCAGGCTGTAAAATTCGCCCAAAAAAACACCCCGCTCAATATAGTCACGGGGTGAAACGCAATGCCGAAAACTACCTGACTTTATTTTAACACAACCCGCCGCCGGCAACAAATATCAAACTCACGCCGGATAGAGCCGCCGGATTACCCGTCCTTCATCTTCTTCTGTAACTCGAAGAGCTTATTCAGGGCCTCCAGCGGTGTCAGCGCATTTATATCCAGCTTTTCCAGCTCCTCGTCGAGAGGTGATTTCTGCCCGAAGAGCCGCATCTGCCGGGCGGCATTCTCTTTATCCGGTTTCCGTTGCGGACGCCTCGCCGGATGCCCGTCTCCTTCCAGCTCTTCCAGGACCTCCTGCGCCCGGTGTAACACCGGTCTGGGCAATCCGGCCAGCCTGGCCACATGGATACCGTAGCTTTTATCCACTCCGCCGGGGACTATCTTATACAAAAAAGTAACCTCCCCGCCCTCCTCACTCACCGCCACGTTAAAGTTTTTTACCCGCGGCAGGACCCCGGCCAGTTCCACCATCTCGTGGTAATGGGTGGCAAACAAAGTCTTTGCCCCCAGCCGAGGAAAGTTATGGATATACTCGGCGATGGCGCGCGCCAGGGAAAGCCCGTCGTAAGTGCTGGTGCCTCGGCCAATTTCGTCCAGGATGATTAACGATCTGGGAGTGGCATTGTTCAGGATATTGGCTGTCTCCACCATCTCCACCATAAAAGTCGACTGCCCCGCCGCAATATCTTCGCCGGCGCCAATGCGGGTAAAAATACGGTCGACAACGCCAATCGCGGCCGCTTCCGCCGGGACAAAGCTGCCTATCTGGGAGAGTAACACAATCAGCGCCACCTGTCTCAGGTAGGTCGATTTCCCGGACATATTGGGGCCGGTGAGAACGATAAGCTGAGCGTCATCACAGGACAAAAAGGAATCATTGGGCACAAAACTGCTGTCAAGCAGGCTTCTTTCCACCACCGGGTGGCGCCCCTGTTTGATAACTATCTCGTTCCCCGCCGTCAACTCCGGACGGACATAGTTACCACCAATGGCAACCTCAGCCAGGCTGGAAAAGACGTCGATATGCGCCAGGGCGTCCGCCAGTGCCAGGATTCCATCGCCATAAACCGCCACCTGATGACAAATTTGCTGATAAAGGGTCGTCTCCAGTTGGTCAATTCTTTCCCGCCCGTTCAGAATCAGCGATTCATATTCCTTCAGCTCCGGTGTGAAATATCGTTCCCCGTTAACCAGTGTTTGTTTCCTGATATACTCTTGAGGTACCTGCCCGAGATTCGCTTTCGAGACCTCGATGTAGTAACCAAAAACATTGTTAAACCCTATCTTCAGCGATTTTATGCCCGTTTTTTCTTTTTCTTGACGCTCCAGATTAGCCAGGTACTGGCGGGCATTATTGACCGCTGAACGAAAGTTGTCCAGTTCCTCAGAGAAACCGGGCCTTATCACCTCTCCCTCACCCGGACTGGCCGCCGGTTCATCGGCGATGGCTTCGGAAATTAGACGCACCACTTCGGGATGCGGCTTGAGCTGGTCATTCAGCCAGTTCAGCTGGCCACTTTCCTTAAATGTTTCCTTCATCCCGGGTACGGCGTCCAGGTTCCGCCGCAGGGTGACCAGCTCACGGGGGATGGCGGTACCGCTCCGTACCCGGTTAATCAGCCGCTCAAGGTCGGCAATCTCGCTCAGCAGGGAGATGGTCGAGTTACGAGCCAGGCTGTTATCGGCAAACCAGCCGATAGTCTCTTGCCGCCGTTTAAGCTCTGTTATGTCAAGCAAAGGCTGGCTCAGCCACCGCCTCAGCAATCTGCCCCCGGCGGCCGTTTTCGTCTGGTCAATGACCGAAAGTAGCGAGCCTTCCGTTGTTCCGCCGCGACTGGTGCGGAATAGCTCCAGGTTTCGCTGGGTCTGCACATCCAGCGCCATAAATGAATCGGTAAAATAAGTGGACAGGTGGCTTAAGTACGCCTGGCTTCTCGGCTGAGTCTGCTGCAGGTAATGAACGATGGCGCCGGCGGCTTTTATCGCCAGCGGTAAATGGGCACACCCGTATCCTTCCAGCGTGGTCACTTTGAAATGTTCGGTTAAAGTTTGCCGCGCTATTTCAAGCTCAAACCAGTAATCCTCGATGCGGGTTACCGGCGCGGTCAGTCCCAGGTCGGTCAATTCGGCGCTCTCGGCGGCGATAACCTCCGAGGCGTTGAGCCGCTCCAGTTCCGTCGCCAGTCGACCCAGGGGCAGCTGGGTGACCGCGAACTCGCTGGTAGTAATATCGACGTAGGCAATGCCGGCCTCCTCCTCGCCGATGACCAGGCTGGTTAAATAGTTATTTCGCTTACTCTCCAGGAGACCGGGTTCGGTGACGGTACCCGGCGTGACCAGACGCACCACCTCCCGTTCCACAATCCCCTTGGTTTCACCCGGTCTGGTCATTTGTTCACAAATAGCCACCTTATAGCCGCCTTTTATCAGCTTCGTCAGGTAGTTGTCCAGCGCATGGTAAGGAATACCGGCCAGGGGCACTCTGTTGCCCTTGCCCATTTCCCGGGAAGTCAGCACAATCCCCAGCTCGCGCGCCGTAATCCGGGCGTCTTCATCAAAAGTCTCGTAGAAATCTCCCAGCCGGAAAAAGACGATTGCCCCCGGATATTTCCTTTTTATCCGGAGGTATTGCTGGCGGACGGGGGTGGTATCTTTACTCATCTCAGGCTTATTTTACTAGAACTGAAGATTAAAATAAAAGGAAGCGGGTGGCTGCCCGCTTCCTTATCTCTTGCCGCCGGCTAATTAAATCTGTCAGGGTTTTTCTTTGGTCCTGACCAGGACGTACTCAACCTCTGTTTCTTGCCGGTTGGTTTTTAAAAACAACCCCTGCCCCAGGGCCAGTAGCAGCCCGATGGAGCCGATGAGCGTGGTCAGGATTCTCTCCGAATCAGGCATTGGACGCACCCATGCCAGTACTATAATGGCCAGTCCCAGGATACCGAACAGCACCACCAGGAACACTTCCATTGATTTGTCTTTCATTTTTTGGCCCCCCGCTTAAACTGTTCTACACTATTAATAACGCTGAGGGGCCTGTTTTGTTACCTGTTTTCCGAAAAATATTTTAAAGTATTTAAAGTATTTTTATAACCGGACAACTTTGCCGGCGCGTCAGGCCTGGTCTGCTGAAAACGGAGTCCCGCGTACCCCACTCTCCAACAGTTCGAAATAGCGCCGGCTCAATAACCGGGAAACAGGGCCGGTGTTACCGGAGGCGATGGTTCGCCCGTCAATTTCCACAATGGGAATGATGCCGCCCGCCGTAGAGGTCAGGAAAACCTCGTCGGCGGTGTAAAGGTCATAGGGAATCAGCCGGACTTTTATTACCTCGATACCTTCTTTTCCGGCGATTTCAATAACCGTTTCCATGGTTATGCCCACCAGGATAGTTTCCGGGGGAGGCGTATAGAGTTTTCCCTGGCTGACCACGAATATATTATATCCCGGACTCTCGTTGACAAAGCCCTCCGTATCAAGCAGGATGGCTTCATCCGCCCCGGCATTGAGCGCCTCCATCTTGGCCAGCACCAGATTGGCGTAGTTCAGGTTTTTTGCCTTGGGGTCCAGGCACTGGGGATGTGTCCG
>JACZSH010000022.1 GCA_022574315.1 Chloroflexota bacterium
TACACGATCAAACGAGTGGTCCGGGCCACGCCGAAGCGGCTGTTCGAGGCCTGGCTCGACAGTCGTGAGCACAGCGACATGACGGGCCGAGCCGCCAAAATAGACTCCGCCGCCGGCGGAGGGTTCACCACTCTCGACGGTCTCGTTACCGGCGAAAACCTGGAGGCAGAGCCGTACCACCGTATCGTCCAGTCGTGGACCGCCTCGGCGCCAGGGACTCCACCCTTCGATTCTCGCGTAGAGATCGTGCTGTCCACCCTAGTGGATTCTGGCGCCATAGCGAACGCCCACGACGATGGCGCCACCGTCACCGTGGGCCATTCCGGGTTGCCTCCCGGCCAATCGCTGTTCAATGCCGGCTGGTGGGAAGACAACTATTTCCAGCCGATGGACGCCTATTTCGCCCTGGGACGCAACGGGTTCATGCGTCCGTCCGATCAGATGGAGCCGCAGCAAAATGGCTGACATGATCCGGTTCACCGAGCACCTCGTCCAGGACGGTTTTGCGTACTGTTATGCGGTCTCGGCGGTCGACATCACCGGCAACGCCCGGGCGATTCAAGACGCTTTTGAAGTGGTGCGGAAGGCAGGGCGGGTCAGCCTGGTGGGTCTTGCCTCGGCGCCGGTGGAAATTGACATCACCACCAATATTATCTACAAAGAGACCCGGGTATTCGGCAGCACCGGCCGGATAATGTGGCAGACCTGGTGGGATATGCAGAACCTGATGGATTCCGGTAAATTTGACCCCCTGCCGGTAATCACCCACCGTATGCCCATGGCCGACTTTGCTGAGGCGCTCGACCTGGCGAAGAGCGGGCAGGCGGGTAAGATACTGCTCTACCCTTGATGGTGAGGGAAAAATTGACCGCACAGACACTGGGCATCATCGCTGACGACCTGACCGGTTCCATGGACAGCAGCGGTTACTTTGCCGGTCGTGGTTTGAGCACGGTGGTGGTCCTGGACCCGGGTTTTTCTGCCCGTGCCGACGTCGTGGTAATCAACACCGACAGCCGGGCCGAAGACCCTGATACCGCCCGTGAGAGGGTCAGGCAGGCGGTGAGAAGCCTGAAAAAGCGGGTGATCTATAAAAAAATAGACTCGACGCTGAGGGGAAATATCGGGGTTGAACTGGCGGCGGCCATGTCGGAGACGGCCTGTGATAAGGCCGTCGTGGCGCCGGCTTTCCCGGCCGTGGGCCGGACCATGTCAGGAGGTATCCTGCTGGTGAACGGGGTGGCGGTGGCGGAGACACAGTTTGCCGTTGACCCCATTTCCCCGGTAAAAGAGTCGAACCTTCCCGGTCTGCTGGCGCAGGCCACCGGGCATAAGGTGGGCCTGGTCGGCGTTGAAGACATAGACGCTGGAGCGGAGTGGCTCCAGCGCCGGATAAACGGGATGTCGGCTGACATCGTCGTCTGTGATGTAGAAAAACCGTCTCATCTGGTCGGGATTGTCCGGGCGGCGGCACTGGCCGAAGGGCGCTGGCTGCTTTGCGGTTCGGGAGGCATGGCCAGAGAATTGTACCGGCTTATCAGTCCCTCCGGAAATAACCCGCTAAAACCGTCCGGGTGGCCGCCCGGTCCGGCGCTGGCTGTGGTTGGTACCCGCAACCAGGTGGCCGCCAACCAGTTGCGGAAGGCTCAGGACGTGCTCGGTTTTCCCATCCTGTCCCTGGGCAGGGAACATCTCGGCCGGGGAGATGAGGGTATCGCCCGTATCGCTGTCGAAGCCGCCCGGCGGCTTACCGAAGGTAAAGGAGTGGCTATTTCGGGGACACTGTCTCCATATATACCAGAGCTAAAGACGATACCGGCGGTGATGGCGGCAGCCACCCGGCAAATACTGTCCTCCGGAAAATTTGGCGGGCTGTTCCTTTCCGGCGGAGATATTGCCGTCGAGGTCTGCCGGCGATTATCAGTGGCCGCCATTTCCGTTCTGGGCGAAGTTGAACCGGGCGTGCCCGCCGGAGAGCTTCTGGGCGGCCGGTTCCAGGGCATGAGAGTGGTGACCAAGGCGGGAGGCTTCGGCACCGAAGAAGCTCTGGTGAAATCGATATTATATCTGGAGAAAGGATATTTACCATGAGTGACGAGAAGGCTTTACTGGCAATCACCATGGGTGACGCCGCCGGTTCCGGGCCGGAAATCATTACCAAGTCGCTGGCTGACCCCACCGTCAGGGCGGTCTGCCGCCCGGTAGTGGTGGGAGATGCGGCTACCATGCGGGAAGCGCTGCGGATTACGGGCGTCCCCGGCGAAGTGCGGGTAGTCGGCAGGATAGCCGAGGCATTGTTTTCGGAGAACGTCATCGAAGTTATCGACCTGCAAAATATTCAGCTTGACCGGCTGACCAGGGGACAGGTCAATCCCATGGCGGGGAAAGCCGCCTTTGAGTATATCAAGCTGGCCACCAGGCTGGCCCTGGATGGGGAGTGCGATGCCATCGTCACCTCGGCGATCAACAAAGAGGCGTTAAACCTGGCCGGGTATCATTATGACGGCCATACGCAGTTGCTGGCGGAACTCTGCCAGGCGACCGATGTCGCCATGATGCTGGCGTCTGATAAACTGCGCATCAGTCATGTCACCACCCATGTTTCTCTGGAAAAGGCGATTAAACTGGTCAGGCCGGAGAGGATAATGACCGTTATCCGGTTGACCGATGCCGCGGTGCGGCAGATGGGTATTCCCGAACCGCGTATTGCCGTGGCCGGTCTGAATCCCCACTCCGGCGAGGGGGGGCTGTTCGGTGACGAGGAGACAAAGTACATTTTGCCGGCTATCGAGGAAGCCCGCCGGCAGGGAATAAATATTACCGGGCCATTACCGCCCGATTCGGTATTCTTCCGTACGCTGCAGGGGCAGTTTGACGCCGCCATCGCCCAGTACCACGACCAGGGGCACATCGCCATCAAGATGCTGGGCATTACGGAAGCGGTGAATATCACCCTCGGTCTGCCCATCATCAGGACATCGGTAGACCACGGCACCAACTTTGGGAAGGCAGGGAAAGGCACCGCCGACCCGACCAGCCTGACGCTGGCCATCAAGCTGGCCAGCGTGATGTGCCGGAATCGAAAACAGACCAATCGTTAATCGTATCAAGGGTGCGGGCAGGATGCGTATCGTTTTATTTGGTCAGGCTGCCTTTGGTGAGAAGACTCTCCAGGCGCTGGTTGACAGTGGGGAAGAAGTCGTTGGCACTTATACCCCTCCCGATGTTTCCGGGAAAACCGGTCCGCTGAAGACGCTGGCCGGCCGACTGATGATACCGGTCTTTCAGCCGGAGAGAATGCGCGCCCCGACGGTCTACGACGAGTATATTGGCTTAAAACCTGACCTGAACGTGATGGCTTTCGTCACCGATATTATGCCCGAATCCATTTTGAACCATCCGAAGTTCGGGACGATAATGTACCACCCCTCCTTGCTCCCCCGGCATCGGGGCGGCAGCGCCATAAACTGGGCGGTGATTTCAGGCGAGAAAAAGACGGGCGTTACCATCCTCTGGCCGGACAAAGGACTGGATACCGGGCCTATCCTGCTTCAGCGAGAGGTTGACATTTCGCCGGATGACACGGTGGGTTCGCTCTATTTCAACAAGCTGTTTCCCCTGGGGATTGCCGCCATCCTGGAAAGCGTCCGGCTAATCAAGAAAGGAGTCGCGCCACGGATTCCCCAGGACGAATCACGGGCCACGTATGAAGGACTTTGCACCGAAAAAGATGGCCTCATTGACTGGCGCCAGCCGGCCGAAAAAGTTTACAATCTTATTAGAGGCACCAATCCTCAGCCGGGGGCAACAACTTTCATCGGCGGGCAGTGGTTCCAGGTCTTCGATTCGGCGTTTATTCCCGGCGATACCGGTGGTACGGCCGGGGAAATCGTTGATATTACCGAAGACGGATTGGCGGTGGCGGTGGCCGGTGGGGCTATAATGATAAAAAAAGTACAGGTAAAAGGCTTCCCCAAGACAGGGGCGGCCGAATTTGCCGCGCAGGCGGGATTAAAAAAAGGTATCCGTCTGGGCAGCTGAGTTTGCCACCGTTTCGGGCCAGGGGGTATAATGGCGCCGGTGATGAAAGATTATCCGCTCATCAAACTGGTTCCCGGATTAGCGCGTATCGCCCGGGAACTTAACCTGGCAGAAGCTACCCCGGACGAGGCGCGGGAAATCCTGCACATCGGCTGACACGACCATGGAATGATGAGGAGTTTTTATGGAGAACAATGACCGACCGTTAATCGCGGTGACTCTGGGGGACATCACCGGAATCGGCCCCGAGATACTGGTAAAAATAATCGTCGGGGGACCACCGGTAAACTGCCGCCTGCTGGTACTCGGTGACGCCGGGGTACTGCGCGCCAGCTATGAGGCGCTAAATGCCAGCTTCGATTTACCGGTCTTCCAGGATATCGGGGAAGCGGCGGCCAGTCGGGCTCCGGTGGCTGTCCTGGATACTGGCCAGGGTGGCCGGGAACTGCTGGCTCTCGGCCGTCCCCACCCGGACGCGGGGGAGATGGCGGCGGTGGCACTGGTCAGGGGAGTAGAGCTGGCGTCGGAAAGCCGGGTGGACGGGCTTGTTTTCGGGCCGCTGGTCAAGGAATCACTGCATATCGGCGATAAAAAATACCATGACGAAGGCGAAATCATGAAGGAGGTGCTGCAAGCTCCGGCGATGAAAGCCGTGGCTCGTGCCGGTGAAGTCTTTCGGGTCACCATTGCCGAGCATGTTCCTTTACGGAAAGTAGCTGACTTTATCACTCGGGAAAGTGTTCTGGATGCCATCGAGCTTCTTCAGGACGTGCTGGTTTCCTTTGGTATTAAATCGCCGCGCCTTGCCGTGGCTGCCCTGAACCCGCACGCCGGGGAAGGCGGCATGGTGGGGCGGGAAGAAATCGAGCAAATTACGCCCGCCATCGAGCAGGCGCGGGCAAAGGGCATTGACGTCTCCGGGCCGGTCCCCGCCGATACCGTCTACCTGCGGGCGTTTAACGGCCAGTTTGACGGCGTGGTCAGCCTGTACCATGACCAGGCGAATATCGCCCTGAAAGCGGCCAGCTTTGGCGAGATTGTTATCCTGTTTGTGCGCTCGCCGGTTATCATTACCACCCCCAGCCACGGACCCGCTTACGGCAAAGCCGGTAAAGGTACCGCCGACCCCAATAACCTGCGGGCGGCGATAGAGCTGGCGGCATCTCTTGCCGGGCAGAAAAAAATAGCTGAAACGTTTTAAATTCACCACAGTCAGAAGGAGGGCTACCATGACGAAAAAAGCGATTACCGTACCCTGGGCGCTTCCCGGAATACCTTATTCGGCGGGAATGAAAATCGGCGATTTCATTTTTGTTTCCGGCCAGGTCGGTGCCGTCGACAATAACGGCAAGGTAATCGAGGGGATAGAAGCGCAGACGAGACAGGTTCTGGAGCGCCTGAAAGGCGTTCTGGAAGCGGGTGGAGCGTCCCTGGACGATGTGGTCAAGACCACCGTTTTTATCACCAGTGCCGCTGATTTCACCAGAATGAACGAGGTATACGCGGGCTACTTCCCGGTTAATCCGCCGGCTCGCTCCACCGTGGTCGTTAGCCTGGCGAAGCCGGAGATGCTGGTTGAAATCGAATGTATTGCCTGTCGACCGTAGCTCTGCGTTGGTGCGCCCCGTAGTTATCCGGGCTATGCTGTCCCATAAGGAGTAAACCGTGGATTTTACACTCAGTAAAGAGCACAAGATGCTCCAGACGATGGTGCGTGATTTCGCCTGAATAACGGCGGCACATCGTCTGTCGGCGGGATAATTCCTTAAGTTGGTTAGCCTTGTCTCACGCCTCCAGAAGTGTTAGACTGGGCAAGGTCAAATCCCCCACCCGGAGAAAGTGCTGACCGTTCGTTGTTTTCCTAGAATTACGAGGCCAAGTTCAGATAAAGATGCGTTTGCCGATAAAGTCTCCTCCTATTTTCTACGGCTGGTGGATTGTTGGTGCCTGTTTCCTGATTGCGCTCTACACCATCGGAGTTGTCTTTTACGGATTTACGGCTGTCTTTGAGCCGCTAGTCCATGAGTTTGGCTGGAGCTACGCGCAGGTTTCCCTGGCCTCTTCCATACGCGGGCTGGAAGCGGGTCTGCTGGCCCCGGTGGTTGGCATGCTCATCGACCGCTGGGGACCACGGAAGCTGATATTTGGCGGGGTGGTCTTCACCGGACTGGGTTTAATAATCTTCAGCCAGATGACGTCACTGGCCATGTTCTATCTGGCGTCCGTTTTAATGGCCATAGGTCTGAGCAGCTCCGGTGTTTCCGTGATGATGACGGCGGTGACTCACTGGTTTCGTAAAAAAGCCGGCTTGGCCATCGGCATTATGGTCAGTGGCTACGGTGCCAGCGGTCTGATTGTGCCGGTAGTAGTCGGGCTGGTTGACACTTATGAATGGCGCACCGCGATGCTGGTACTGGCTCTGGGGGTATTCATCGTCGGTCTGCCGCTATCGCTGGTCATTCGGCATAAACCGGAGCAGTATGGATACTTCCCGGACGGGATAAAACAGGATACCAGCCGGCATGACGCCGGAGCGCCGGCGGTCACCGCCGGCGCCGAATCATCCACCGGCCTCAGGAAAGCGATGAGAAGTCGGGTATTCTGGTTTATCGTGCTGGCGCTGGTGCCTCAGTTCATCGTGGTTACCGCGGTGGTGACCCATGTTATGCCCTACTTGAGCAGTCTTGACATTCCCCGGTCGACCTCCGGCCTGGTGGCAACGGCCATACCGCTGCTGAGTATCGGCGGCCGGTTTGGCTTTGGCTGGCTGACTGACCGGTTCGACGCCAGCAAGCTGATGGTGGTCGCCTTGGTCATGCTGGCGCTGGGACTGGTCTGTTTTGAGTTCGTCGCCACCGGGTGGACGTGGCTGCTGGTGCCGTCCCTGACCCTCTTTGGTATCGGTTACGGAGGTAACATTACCCTGCTCGGTATCCTGGTGGTGCGTTATTTCGGGAGAGGTAACTTCGGCGCCATTCTCGGCTGGATATGGGGGATACTGCTGGTGGGGAATGTCGCCGGGCCTCCCGTGGCCGGCTGGGTGTTTGATAATTACGGTAGCTATCAATGGGTGTGGCTGTCGTTCGCCGCACTGGTGGTGGTGGGCGCCGTGATTATGGCCAATATTCCAAAGTACCGGGACTGGAAAGCGTCTTGAACAGTACTGATTCCATCTCTTATCTGAAGAATCAAATTGACGGGGTAAAGTCCATGATATTTAGCCGCAGCCGTTCCGCTCCCTTCCACCGGTCGATTTCCAGGTTATAGACGATGTCAAGGTGCGAGGTTATCTCGGCAAGGTAGCTGCCCAGCCTGAAGGCGACTCCGTCCCACACACTGCCGTCTTGTCTTAGCTTCAGCCTTAAGTGCTCATCACCGTTACCCATGGTACGGCAGCTGATTACTTCTACCCGCCGACTCAGAAAAATAGGCAGCGGATTACCCTTTCCGAACGGAGCCAGCAGTTGCGTCATCTGGAAAGTATCACCGCCCAGGTCGGGTAAAGTAACCGCGGCGTCAATATCCAGGCGGCGGCGGAGGTCAGCCCCGGCGAGCTGCTCCTCCGCTATCCGGCGCAGTGTCTGTTGTAAGCTGGCCAGATTCCGGGTGGGCAGGGTAAAGCCGGCCGCCTGCGAGTGTCCGCCAAACTGGGATAGCAGGTGACGGCACTGTGTCAGCGCGGCGATAATGTTAAACTCCGGGATACTGCGGCCGCTCCCGCTGGTTGTTTTCTCGCCCGTCCTGGTAATAATCACCGGTCGATAAAATTCCTCGGACAGTTTGCCCGCCACCAGTCCGGCAACCCCCAGCGGGTAATCATGGTCGCCGGCGAAAAGCAGTGATGAAACTCCCTCGGCGAGTACCTGTTCCCGGGCCCTGGTCAAAAAGGTGCTGGTTAACTTTTGCCGCTCCGTGTTCTTCTGGTCGAGCCACGCCGCCAGTTCATATGCTTCCCGGGGAGAGTCGGTGATGAGTAGTTTGTAGCTGGAGATGGCGTGTTCGAGTCGGCCGGCCGCATTCAGGCGCGGCGCAATTGTCCAGGATATATTTTCGGCGCTGATACTGCCCGGATTCAGTCCGGCTTGAGTTATCATTGCATTGAGGCCGAGGCGCGGAGAGGCGTTTATCTGCCGCAAGCCTTCTTTAACCAGGTACCGGTTTTCTCCCAGCAGAGGTGATAGGTCGGCGATGGTACCCAGCGCCACCAGGTCCATAAGTCCTGCCAGGTATTCTTCCTTACCGAGGTTCTGGAGCAGGGCCTGGAGCAGTTTCAGGGCGACGCCGACCCCCGCCAGCTCTCGGAAAGGATAGGTCGAGTCGGGCATCCTGGGATTAACGATAGCGACCGCGGGGGGTATTTCCGGGAGGGGAGTATGGTGGTCGGTAACGATGACATCGAGGCCCATTCCGGCGGCGGCTTTGATTTCGGCGGAGCTGGTGATGCCGCAATCAACGGTAATCACCAGGCTGACCCCTTGCCGGTAAAGACCCTCCAGGGCGGCTTTTTTCAGCCCGTAACCTTCCGTCAGGCGATGAGGTATGTAAGGAATAGCCTCGCTGCCCAGTCGGGATAACCCTTCGACGAGCAGGGCGGTGGCGCTGATGCCATCGGCGTCAAAGTCTCCGTAGATGGCAATCTTTTCGCCGGATAATAACGCCCGGTAAATACGGGTCACCGCTTGAGCTATCCCGGGCAGGAGAAAGGGGTCATGGAACTGGCTTTCATCGCCGGCGATAAAGGACTGCCACTGGGATGGTTCGGTGAGGCCGCGATTGTAGAGCAGCTGGATGATGAGCGGTGGAAAATCCGGGTGGTTGGCCAGGCGCTGGTCAGGAATCGGAGGCAGCAGATGCCAGCGACTGTGGTTCAAGTTTAGGCTCCGTAATACTTTCCAAAGATGAGGACGGAATTATGGCCTCCGAGGACGAAAGAGTTGGTCAAGGTGGTGCTGACCTCAGTCCGGCGGGCGGTATTTGGCACGTAATCTAAATCACAGCCGGGGTCAGGGGTATCGAGGTTGATGGTGGGCGGGATAATACCGTTATTTATGACCATGATACAGATGGCGGCTTCGATAGCACCGGCGGCGCCGATAAGGTGACCCAGCATTGACTTGGTGGAGCTTATCGGGACCTGGTAGGCGTAATCGCCGAAGGCGGTCTTGATGGCCTTCGTCTCCATCTGATCATTCAGCTGAGTCGAGGTGCCATGGGCGTTGATATAATCGATGTCGCTGGGCGCAAATCCCGCCTTTCTCAGGGCTATCTGCATGGCCCGGGCGGCACCCTCGCCGTTTGCCAACGGCTGAGTGACGTGATGAGAATCGGCGGTAGCGCCGTAGGCCAGTACTTCACCAAGTATGGTGGCGTCCCTCCGGCGGGCATGGTCAAGGTTCTCCAGGATAAGAATCCCGGCCCCCTCGCCGATGACAAAACCGTTACGTTCGGCATCGAAAGGGCGGGACGCCAGCTTCGGCTCGTCGTTCCTTGCGGAGAGAGCTTTGAGAGAACTGAAGGCGGTAATACCTATCGGGTTGATTATCGATTCGGTACCGCCGGCAATCATTATCTGGGCATCGCCATGCTTGATTAGCTCACAGGCGGCGCCGATGGCATCCGAGCCGCTGGAACAGGCTGACGTGGTGCAGAGGTTTGGCCCTTTCACTCCCAGCACAATCGATACCTGGGCAGCGGCGATATCGGATATCATCATCGGGGCCAGGAACGGGCTTACCCTGTCCGGTCCTTTTTCCAGTAATATCTTAATCTGCTCGAACAATGTGGTCAGGCCGCCGATACCGCTGCCGATGATGACACCAATCTGGTCGTTGTTGTCCTGGTTGATTTCCAGTCTGGCGTGTTTCACTGCCTCGTAGCTGGCGGCTACGGCCAGCTGGGCAAAACGGTCCATGTGCCGGGCATCTTTGCGGCTGACGTAGTCGGTGGGTTCAAATCCCTTTACTTCGCCGGCGAACTTTATTTCCAGGGGCTCGGCATCAAAAAGCGTGATATAGTCGATGCCGGACCTGCCGGCAAGGAGACTTTCCCAGGTACTTGCGGTATCCAGGCCGAGCGGACTCAGCATACCTATACCCGTGATGACGACTCGGGTAACAGCGGACTCGTTTATTGGACTTACCTCCGGTAAGGAGATTATTGGGTAGATATAACCAACTTTGTACCATAAATCCCGACTTTTTGCAAATGGGGTATCATTTTTGACCCCGCGGGAACCGAAAAGTATAATGGTTTTGGGGTATACAAAGAACCCGGTGTTCCTCTGGCCTCTGCCTTCCCTTTTTTGTATCAGGTGGTGGGGAAGGGAGAATCCGGGGACGGGTTGCCCGGTTTTGATTTTTGAATCGGAGACGGAGAAGTGAAAGAAAATACCAGGATTGCTTTCGATTGCCTGGGCTGTAAGCTCAACCAGGCGGAGCGAGAGCTTCTGTCCAGGCAGTTGACAGCGGCTGGTTACGAGCTGGTTTCAGCGGTGGAAGAGGCGAATGTCTATATCCTGAATACCTGTACGGTTACCCATATCGCCGACCGCAAGTCCCGCCATTTACTCCGTCAGGCTCGCCGCCGGAATCCGGATATCCGGACGGTGGCTATCGGCTGTTATGCCGAAGGGGCACCATCGGAATTGACGCAGATTGATGGGGTTGCTCTGGTGCTGGATAATGAGCAGAAGACGCAATTGGTGCGGCGACTTGAGGAGTCCGGGTGCCTGAGCCGCCCCCTCGCTCCGCAGGTAAACACCTCTCTAAATGGTCGCCGGGCGCGCGCCTTTGTCAAGGTTCAGGACGGCTGCCGTAGCTCTTGCGCTTACTGCATTGTCCCGCTGGTACGGAAAAATGAAAATAGCGTGGCCGATACCGGGATTATCCACGAAATTAAGCAGCGGGTGGCGGAAGGAGTCAAAGAAGTGGTGCTGACCGGCACCGAAATCGGCCGATACAGTTACCAAGACGTTAACCTGGTGGGACTGGTGAGGCGCATACTGGCGGAGACCGGTATTGTCCGGTTGCGATTGTCCTCGCTCCAGCCGCAGGAGGTTTCACCGGAGCTTATCGAGTTATGGCATGACCGCCGACTCTGCCCGCATTTTCACCTGTCTCTCCAGAGCGGCAGCGAGGCGGTGCTCGGCCGGATGAGACGGCGCTACAATCTCCATGATTATCAGGGAACGGTCTCCCTGATTCGGGCTGCCCTGCCGGAGGTCGCCATCACCACCGATATTATCGTCGGTTTTCCGGGTGAGACTGATGAGGAATTCCGGGAGAGTCTGGACTTTTGCCGCCGGATAGAGTTTGCCCGTAGCCACGTCTTTGCTTACTCGCCACGCCGGGGGACGGAGGCGGCGCGGATGCCGTGTCGGGTCGGAGCGCCGGTCAAGAAGTGGCGAAGCCGGCAGATGCTGGCGCTGGCCGCGGAGTGCGCCCGTAGCTTCAACCGTAAATTCCTGGGCCGGACGGTGCCGGTACTCTGGGAAAAAGCGGATAATTCTCTCTGGTCTGGACATACTGACAACTACATCAAGGTATACGCCAAAAGTGATGAGGATTTAACCAGTCGGATGATACCGGTGAGGCTGGAGAGCCTCTGGAAAGACGGGGTGTGGGGGCAGTTAATCTGAATGAAGAGCTTTTAAGGTTAGGCAGTATATGGTTATATCTGTTATTAGAGTTAGGGAATATTTGCCACTACATACTTTAAAGTTTCGCCGCCGGGTTCCTGAACTCGCAGGGTACCCTGGTCTGGCATAAGCCGCAGCCCTGCACCCCCACTCCGTACTCTTCTTTCAGGTAATTGATATCCGAGTTCATGTAATCGGCGCACCTGTCTTTATCGTGTCCGTTTTCGGTGATGGCGCCCGCCGGACAGCGGGGAATGCAGGCACGGCATTTATTATTTACATAAAATAAGCAATTGGAAAGATGGTCCCGGGCGTTACGGGGGCTGGCCGGCAGTGCCAGGTCGGTCACCACGCTGCCGCAGCGCTGGGCGATACCCCGCTCCGTGATAAAACCGTCGGAAAGGCTGAAAGTGCCCAGTCCGGCGGCGTAGGCGACATGTCGCTCAGACCAGTTGGAAAAGCGCCCTTTTCCGTTCCGGCCGGATTTGAAGTAGGGCTGCACCACCGGGGCGGCGGCCAGGTATCCCTGGTCGTGAAGCAACTCGACCACGTGTTTCCGCAGGGCGTCGTTGAACTGCTCGCCGTACCAGCGGGTGTAAGACCAGGGACGGGATGGAATTACCGTTTCCCGGCGGTTGGTGCGGCGTGTTTTTTCAGTAATGTGCAAAATCCAGCTGATTACGGAGAGTTGCGCGGGTAAATCGGTCGGGTTTTTACCCTGAGCCAGTGCCAGCGCCTCGCGGGGGGTGAGATGGGTGGGGTCGATAATTGACTTATATTCATCGAAGATAGGGTCGTTGCCGTCGGCAAACTGTACCGAGGGTTCGTCAAAGATGACATCACCATCTGAATCCGGCAGGCGGTTCAACGGACTGGTGAGGGTGAATGACCTGATTTCGGCGGTAATAAACGGGACCGGTGGCGTCGGTTCGGTCGCCTTAGGTAATGACAATATCCGCTCTCCTTTTATCGAGAGTTAAATTGAATTTAGCTTATGTCTGCTCGGCATCCAAACCGTGTGTCAGCACCTCTTTCATGTGCGGACCGGGCATTAAGAAGTCTTCTTCAGAACCATCGCCCTGCCCCATAATCCTCAGCTTTTCCAGCAGGGCGTAGAAATTGATTGCCCAGCCGACACCGAATACCTCGGGGGTAAAAATACGGGTTTCATAGGGATTCCAGTATGCTTCCTTGAACTTCTCTATGGTGGGCATCCGGAATTCGTAGGGGATAAAACCGGCTACCGTCCCGTGCCACTTCCTTTCTTTTTCAGGCTTCTCAAGCTCCTGGCAGACCGCGACCAGTGTGAGCGTAATCGCCGCCGCCTGCAGCAATCGGACGATATATTGTTGTGTCTTCATGGCGACTCCTTTACTCCGTCCCTGATATTTAACCCCAAAACCACCGATGTTTCAACCTGTCGCGGTGGAATATCCCAGTATGTCTCCAGTAATTTATCCTTATCCGGCATCAAGTGAAAGCCATGTTTCCGGTAAAAAGCGACCGCCCAGTGTGCGTCAGCCCAGGTGCCCACCAGCAGGCAAGGCGTTGTTAGCAGAGTCTTGAGGTGGCTCAAAAGCCTGCTTCCGATTCCCTGGTTTTGCCACCCGGGTAAGACATAAGTGTGGCGAATTAAGGTAACATCGTTAACCGGTTCGATTCCTATCACACCGATAATCTCTCCGTTTGTTTCCCACCCAAAAAAGGTTACCCGCTGCATTTCCTTTTTCAGTTCGACCATCGACATGTAGGGTTGATGGTACCGGTCCGCCGGGATAATCCCGTCATAGGCTCTGGCGGCCTCGTTGATGATGAAGTAAATCCTCCGGGTATCGCTTGCCTGGCACTTTCGAATCATTATTCGCTGTCTGAATTATACCATTTAAACCCTGTTTCGCAAGGAAAGATTAAGACTTTAATCACCCTGAATATCCTATCAGGACTATTATCCAATATCAAAAATGTGCTATAATCCGGTATCGGAAGTCTGCTGGGGGGCGTTAAGTTGTCGGTGAGAATAACAGGAGGGGCTTAACGCCCCTTCTGTTAAATAAAGGCGACGAAAATATTTTGGGTAAGAGAGTGGCTGATGACGAATAATAATGCGTTGAAAAAATGGGTGGACGAGTGTGCGGCACTGACACAGCCGGACAACATTGTCTGGTGTGACGGCTCTGACGAGGAGAAGGCACGCCTGGAAAATGAAGCTCTGGCCAGTGGTGAGCTTATCTCGCTGAATGAGGAAAAGCTCCCGGGATGTGTCTACCATCGTACTGCCCTGAACGATGTTGCCCGCACCGAGAACCTGACCTTTATCTGCACCAGTCGCAAAGAGGACGCCGGCCCGACCAATAACTGGATGACCCCGGAAGAAGGCTATGCCAAAGCCGGGGCTATCTTCAAAGGCTCCATGAGAGGGCGCACCATGTACGTCATTCCTTTTTCCATGGGGCCGGTCGGCTCTCCTTTCAGTAAAATCGGTGTTGAGCTCACTGATAGCATTTACGTTGTATTGAATATGCGTATTATGACCCGCATCGGCAAGTCGGTACTGGAGGTGCTGGGCGCTGATGGTGATTTCACGAAATGCTTACACGGTAAAGCCGAGCTTGACATCGAGAAACGCCTTATCCTTCATTTTCCGGAGGACAACACTATCTGGAGTGTGGGCAGCGGATACGGAGGTAACGCCCTCCTGGGGAAGAAATGCCTTGCTCTTCGCATTGCCAGTTACCTGGGTAATCAGGAGGGGTGGCTGGCGGAGCATATGCTCATCGTCGGTATCCAGGACCCTGAGGGCAACATGACCTATATCGCCGGCGCTTTCCCCAGTGCCTGCGGCAAGACCAACCTGGCGATGCTGGTTCCGCCCGATATGCTCAAAGAAAAAGGCTACAAGGTGGTCACTATCGGTGATGATATCGCCTGGATGCGAATCAAGGAAGACGGGAGATTGTGGGCGATTAATCCCGAAGCCGGTTTCTTCGGCGTGGCTCCCGGCACCAACTGGAAGACCAATCCAAATGCGATGAGAACCATTCAGAAAAATACCATTTACACCAACGTTGTCCTCAAACCTGACGCTACGGTCTGGTGGGAAGACGGTGACGGTGACCCACCGGCGGAAGCTCTGGACTGGAAAGGTAATCCATGGCGGCCCGGTATGACCGACGAAGAGGGTAAACCTGTCCCCGGCGCCAACCCCAACAGTCGATATACCACACCGGCCACCCGCTGTCCCTGTATTTCCCCGAAGTGGGAAGACCCGGAAGGGGTGCCTATTTCGGCCATTATCGTCGGCGGCCGCCGGGCGCGTCTGGCGCCGCTGGTCTATGAATCCTTTGACTGGCAGCACGGCGTATTTGTCGGCTCCACTATGGCGTCGGAACGGACGGCTGCCCAGTACGGCAAGCTCGGCGAGGTGCGGCGCGACCCCATGGCCATGCTGCCGTTCTGCGGCTATAATATGGCCGACTACTTCCGCCACTGGCTGGAAATGGGCAAGAAACTGACCAGGCCACCCCGACTCTTTCACGTCAACTGGTTCCGCACCGGCGAAGATGGCAAGTTTATGTGGCCCGGATTCGGCGAAAACCTCCGCGTGCTGGACTGGATAATCAAACGTTGCCGGGAGGACGTTGACGCCGTCGAGACTCCCATCGGCTACGTGCCCGCTCCGGACACCCTCAATTTAGAAGGGCTCGATATGCCCGACGGGGTGATGGAGAAGCTGTTTTCCGTGTCCACGGCCGACTGGATAGAAGAGCTTAACGGCCTTGAAGAGTTCTACGCTAAATTTGGTGACCGGCTTCCCGGCGAAATCTGGGACGAGTTCCGGGCGCTGACAA
>JACZSH010000124.1 GCA_022574315.1 Chloroflexota bacterium
ATAGATTGCTTCGCCTTCGGCTCGCCATGACATCGCCATCCAAAACCGAATAATACCAAGGATAATTTGTGTTCGCCGCTGAATCGTATTACTATTACAATATGAAGCAACGGCTCAGAGAAGCCCTCGCTTTGAGACGAAAGCGGCACATCGTTGACCCGGACCTGGTATCTGCCGCCGTGCTGCTGCCGATTTACCGGAAAGACGGACAGTACCATATCCTCCTCATCAGGCGCACCGAAACGGTAAAAAAACACAAGGGAGAGATATCTTTTCCGGGCGGGGTCTACGAAGAACGGGACGGCAGTCTGCTGGAGACGGCCCTGCGCGAGAGCGCGGAGGAGATTGGGCTCAAGGCCGGGGACGTGGAGATACTGGGGGAGCTTGACGATGAGGTCAGCGTCACCACGAACTACGTGATATCACCTTTCATCGCCGCCATCCCCTGGCCTTACCGTTTCCGTCTCGACAGGAGAGAGACCGAGGAGATAATCGAAGCGCCGATTGACTCATTGCTGAAAAGCAATTACTTGCGACCGGAAATAATCAACGGGGAAACGGTTACCGCTGACTATTATAAATACCGGGACAGAATTATCTGGGGCGCCACCGCGCGGATACTAAACAAATTTCTGGCTATTCTGGCGCCGGTCCTGGAAGATGAACCGCCCGGTTAAAAGACCAAAAGGCAGCCAAGAGAGCGGTCTGCCTATGGGTTAACACTACTTCTTACTTTTAATGGCCTCTTTGACTTTGACTTTTATTGACCGGGTCTTGACTTCTTCAGACTTGGGCAGGGTCAAAGTCAGGATGCCATTTTCAAAAACCGCCTCCGCTTTGTCGCTCTTAACGTCTACGGGGACAGTGATGGCACGGCAGAAAGATCCGTAACGCTGTTCCTTACGCAGGTATGCCTCTTCTTTAATCCCCGGCTCTTCTTTGTGCTCTCCGCGGATAGTAACTACATCTCCAGTCACGGAGATGTCTACTTCTTCCGGCTTGATCCCGGGGAGAGACGCTTTTACCACCACATTGTCCTCGGTCTGGTACATATCAATCTTGAATTCACCTCTACCGTTTCCCGTCCATAAGCGAGCCGGATGGACCATACTATCTTCGAACAAACTGTCCATCACCTGCCTCAAGCTCACCATTTCCCGGAATGGCTCCCAACGTACTAAATGCATGTTCATATTTCACCTCCACAGATCATTTTTCCAGTGCATTTACCGCTCTCTCAACTTTCACTATGATATTAACATACTTAAAATAATTTGTCAAGTATTTTTAACAAGTTTTTTAATATATCTAACAATATTCTTGACACCATATATAAAACTGTTTTATAATCTATACGTAGACGACAGAGGGACACGATGGCAAGCAAAGATTACTACCAGATACTCGGCGTGAAACGAAACGCCAGTGAGCCGGAAATCAAAAAGGCTTACCGGCGGCTGGCGCGCCGGCACCATCCTGACGTCAACGCCGGCGACAAGTCTTCCGAAGCCAAATTCAAGCAGATAAACGAAGCCTACGAAGTACTGGCGGATAAAGAAAAGCGCCAGAAGTACGACAAGTATGGCGACAAGTGGCCGCACGCCGACCAGTTCGAGCAGGCGGGATACCAGCAGGCGCCTTTCCGGGATTTTGGCCGGAGCGGCGGTGCCACCAGCTTCCATTTCGGAGGGGATCTGGGCGGCTTGTTTGAGAAAATTCTGCGCGGTACCGGCAGTCGTGCCCATACCCGGCAGGCACCGCGGCGCGGTCGGGATATCGAATCACCGGTTGAGGTAACCCTGGAAGAAGCCTACCACGGGACCAGCCGCACCCTCAGCCTGCAGGTCGAGGGACCATGCCCGACCTGCCAGGGCACCGGCCGGATTCAGAATGTGCCCTGCTCGACGTGCCAGGGTAGCGGGGCGGTAGCCCAGATAAAGCGGTTGGAAGTGAAAATCCCGGCCGGGGTCAAGACCGGGTCCAGGGTGCGCATCGCCGGCAAGGGGCAGCCCGGCTACGGCGTTGCCAGCGGCGACCTCCACCTGGTCGTCTCGGTTAAGCCCCACCGGATTTTTGAGCGCCGTGGCGACCACCTGCACGAGGCAGTCCCGGTGCCGCTGAACGTAGCCATGCTGGGAGGGGAAATACAGGTGCCTACACTCAAAGGTAAACTGGCCCTGAAGATTCCCCCGGAAACCCAGAACGGACGTACTTTTCGTCTGGCGGGGCAGGGGATGCCCCACCTGGGCAGTTCTGCCCGGGGTGACCTGCTGGTAAAAGTGAATATCATGCTGCCGACGAAGCTGACGGCAGAGGAGAAAGAGCTATTTCGACAACTCAATGAACTGAGGCCATCGTAGTGGCAAAGCGAGGTGACCATGAGTGCAGAAGGAACTGAACCCAGATACGTGATAAGCATCGCCGCCAGGATACTCGGTGTCCAAACCCATACGCTG
This sequence comes from Chloroflexota bacterium, assembly GCA_022574315.1. Lineage (GTDB taxonomy): Bacteria > Chloroflexota > Dehalococcoidia > Dehalococcoidales > RBG-16-60-22 > JACZSH01. Next base: position 2,457 of record JACZSH010000124.1, read on the forward strand.
CGTTACTATGAAAGGGTCGGCGTCGTTGAGCCGCAGCGCTCTCAGGGCAATATCCGACTATACTCAGAGAGAGATATCGATATACTGCGGCGGATAAAGACACTGGTTGACGACCTGGGAGTCAACCTGGCCGGCGTGGAAGTAATACTGCGCATGATGCAGCACCTGGACCAGCTGCAGAACCAGGTGGGAAAACTTGAATCCGAGGTAAAGAGGTTGAGGAGGTAAGGACCAATGAAACAGGAAAAATATACCGAACTGGCACAGGAAGCGCTGGCCGCTTCCCAGGAGCTTGTCCGACAGTACCAGCATGCTCAGTGGGACGTGGAGCATATTTTACTGGCCCTGCTCCAGCAGGAGAAGGGGCTTATCGGCGATATTCTAAAGGAGCTTAATATTGACACGGAAATGGTGCGCCAGCAGGTGGAGATATCCCTGGGCAAGATACCCCGGGTTACCTTCGCCGCCGGACAGCAAATTTACGCCACGCCGCGTATCGCCAATCTGCTGAAGTCAGCCAGCGACGAGGCTGCCCGACTCAAGGACGAGTTTATCAGCACCGAGCATATATTTACCGCCATCGTCACCGAAGAAAAAGGCGAGGCAGCCGCCATCCTGAAACGCCTGGGCGTTGACCAGGAAAAGGTTTACGGCGTGCTTCAGAAGCTACGCGGCAGCCACCGGGTGACGGATGCCCGGGCGGAGAGCAAGTACCGTTCCCTGGAGAAATACGGCCGTGACCTGACTGAATTCGCCCGCCAGGGTAAGCTCGACCCTGTCCTCGGTCGGGATGATGAGATAAAGCGGGTGATGCAGATACTCACCCGGCGCACCAAGAACAACCCGGTAATCATCGGGGATGCCGGTGTAGGCAAGACGGCTATCGCCGAGGGACTGGCGCAGAAAATCGCCGCCGATGATGTTCCCGACTCCCTGAAAAAACGCCGGGTGATTGCCCTGGACATGGGCGCCCTGGTGGCCGGGAGCAAGTTCCGCGGCGAGTTCGAAGAGCGCCTCAAGGCGGTCATGGACGAAGTACGCCAGGCGCAGGGTGAAGTCATCCTGTTCATCGATGAGATTCATACCGTGGTCGGCGCCGGCGCCGCTGAGGGGGCTATCGACGCCAGCAATATGCTCAAACCGGCCCTTGCCCACGGCGAATTACAGTGCATCGGCGCCACTACCATAGACGAGTACCGTAAATTTATCGAGAAAGACAAGGCACTGGAAAGGCGTCTCCAGCCGGTGTTCATCGGGGAACCAACCGTCGAGGCGACTATCGAAATGCTCCACGGACTCCGACCGAGATACGAGGCACATCACAAGATTAAAATCAGCGACGAAGCCCTGGAAGCGGCCGCCCGGTTCAGCCAGCGCTACATCGCCGATCGGCAGCTACCGGACAAGGCAATTGACCTGATTGACGAGGCCGCCAGCAAGCTACGCATCGACACGGAGAGCGCGCCGCCGGACATCCGGTCCCTGGAGCATG
>JACZSH010000023.1 GCA_022574315.1 Chloroflexota bacterium
ACTCTTTCAGAGATAAGCCATGCCCTGCAGAACGGCATCCCGGTAATCGGCCTGAATACCTGGTCGTTAGCCCGCAACGGTCAGCCGGACAATGCCATTATCCCGGCGCAGGATGCCGACGATGCGGTGCGGAAAGCATTAGCCGCCATAGTAAACTGACCGCCGGAACGGAGTGGAGATTTTATAAAACTATGTCGATGATTAAGAGCGTAAAAGCCCGGGAAATACTGGACTCGAGAGGCAACCCGACGGTCGAGGTTGAAGTAACCCTCGCCGACGGAGCCATGGGCCGAGCGGCGGTACCTTCCGGGGCCAGTACCGGTAAACACGAAGCCGTGGAACTGCGGGACGGAGACGCCGCCCGGTTCCAGGGGAAAGGCGTGCTCAAGGCGGTAGCCAACGTCAATGAAACCATCGCGGCGGCGATTTCCGGGATGCCGGCTATCGACCAGGCAGCTGTCGACCGGAGACTAATCGAACTTGACGGCACCGTAAATAAGTCGAATCTGGGCGCCAATGCCATCCTGGGAACATCACTGGCGGTAGCCCACGCGGCCGCTAAACACAGGGCAATTTCGCTGTTCCGCCACCTGGGGACGACAGATTATACTTTACCGGTACCGATGATGAATATCCTGAACGGGGGGCGGCACGCCGCCAATTCCACCGACTTCCAGGAGTTCATGGTCATGCCGGTCGGCGCCGGCAGTTTCCGCCGGGGGCTACAAATGGGCACCGAAGTTTACCACGCGCTGAAAAAGATTCTCGAAGACAGAGGATTTGGCACCAACGTCGGAGACGAAGGCGGATTCGCCCCTTCTCTGTCCTCAAACAAGGAGGCGATAGAAGCCATCCTGGCCGCCATCGAAAAAGCGGGTTACGTACCGGGCAAAGACTGCTTTATTGCCCTGGACCCGGCGGCCAGCGAGTTCTTCCAGGACGGCAAATACGTCCTGGCCAGGGAAGGCACTACCCTTAGCTCTCAGGAGATGGTTGAGTATTATGTCAAATGGGCGGCCAGCTACCCGCTTATCAGCATCGAAGACGGGATGGCCGAGGATGACTGGGAGGGGTGGCAGCGTATCACCGAAAAACTGGGGAGGAAAGTCCAGCTGGTGGGTGACGACCTCTACACGACCAATACCAGCCGTCTCCAGCGCGGCATCGATACCAAAGCGTCCAATTCCATCCTTATCAAGCTGAACCAAATCGGCACGCTTACCGAGACGACCGCCGCCATCAGCCTGGCCCAGGAGGCCGGGTGGACGGCAGTGGTCAGTCATCGCTCCGGAGAGACCGAGGATACCACCATCGCCGACCTGGCGGTGGGGCTGAATACCGGGCAAATTAAAACCGGGGCGCCTTGCCGCTCGGAGCGTACCGCCAAATATAACCGGCTGCTCAGGATAGAAGACGAGCTTGGCCCGGATGCCCGCTACAACGGAAGACAGGCGTTTTACAATTTGAAGCTAAGTTAGTCATCCCGGGAGGATAATGCTATACTCAACTACCTGAAGTAAAATACGGTTCGGGAGAGATAAAATGGCTACCAGAATTGGCATCAACGGGTTTGGTCGCATCGGGAGGCTGACTTTCCGGACCATCAACAAATACCAGAAAGATAACCTGGAAGTGGTGGCGATAAACGACCTCACCGACACCAGAACGAATGCCCACCTGCTGAAGTGGGACAGCACCTATGGCCGTTTTCCCGGCGAGGTAGAGGCCAGAGATGACGCCATCATCGTTGACGGGAAAGAAGTAAAAGTGCTCACGGAACGCGACCCGGCCAGTATCCCCTGGCGGGATTACGGCGTGGAGATAGTGATTGAGTCCACCGGACTGTTTACCGATGCTACCAAAGCGGCGGGGCACCTGAAGGGAGGTGCCCGGAAAGTAATCATCTCTGCCCCGGCAAAAAATGAGGACGCGACCATCGTCCTCGGCGTTAACGAGGATAAATATGACCCGGTAAACCACTCCGTGATTTCAAACGCTTCCTGCACGACCAACGGCATCGCCCCGATGGTCAGAGTGCTGCATGAGAATTTCGGCTGCGTTATCGGGCTGATGACCACCATTCATGCCTATACCAACGACCAGAAAATTCAGGACATGTTCCATAATGACCTGCGCCGGGCCCGCGCCGCGGCGGTTAATCTTATCCCGACGACGACCGGCGCCGCTTATGCCGTCGCCCACGTTATGCCCGAAATGAAAGGGCGGCTTCACGGTATGGCTTTCCGGGTGCCCATCGCCACCGTTTCCGTGGTTGACTTTGTGGCTAATTTGGACACGGAGGTTACCGTCGAAAAGGTCAACCAGGCTTTCCAGACAGCCGCTGAGGGGCCCATGGCTGGAATTATAGAATATTGCCGGGAACCGCTGGTCAGTACCGACTTCATCGGTAACCCGTCCAGCGCTATTTTTGATTCCCTGAGCACCATAGTCATCGGCGGCAAAATGATCAAAATAATTGCCTGGTATGATAATGAGTGGGGTTACAGCTGCCGCCTGGCTGACCTGGCCGCCTTTGTGGCCAGCAAGGGTTTATAGTTTGCGGGGTCGCCAAGGAACTGGTGGCTTAAGAGGACGGCATAGTACCGGCGGAAACCTTTAGCGGGAGTGACGATTTTACCAGAACGAGACAGCCAAGAAGACGTCTTACCCGGTATCCGTGTCCGTCCCGGCCGATGGCAACCTCCGGATGGTCTCTTCCCTTCCCCGTACCGGCGATAATTGACATTGCGCCGGCAGAACGCTTAAAATAGCATTGATTAGTCTTTATTAACAAGGTAAAACAATGAAACTTGTGGTGGTTGGTTTCGGGCAATGCGGCGGCCGGATTGCCGACGAGTTTGCCCGATTGAATAGAAGAGCGCGTGGCCAGCGCGGTATTGATATCATCGCCGGCGCTTTCGCCGTGAATACCGACGTGGCTGACTTGAGTGGCTTAACCGGCATAAAACCGGACTACCAGCACCGGATTCTCATCGGCGGACGCAAGACCGGCGGTCACGGCGTGGGCAAAATAAACGAGCTTGGGGCCGAGATAGCCCGGGAAGACGGCGACAAAGTTATCGAGACCATCAGGATGAGCCGGCGTTTTGCCGAAGCGGATGCTTTCCTGCTCATTGCCGGTGCGGCTGGCGGCACCGGTTCCGGCTCGGTACCGGTAATTACCCAGCACATAAAAGAACGTTACGCGGATAAACCGGTGTATAACCTCATTGTCCTACCTTTTGAACACGAAGAGTCGACCGAAGAGAGAACGGTGTATAACGTGGCGACGTGCCTTAAATCTTCCTACCTGGTAGCGGATGCAGTCTTCCTGGTGGATAACCAGCGGTACGTGATGAAAGACTCCCCTATCCGCAATAACCTGGCCAAGATTAATGCCGCCATAACCGAGCCGTTTTACAATCTGCTCTGTGCCGGTGAAGAGAAAAAACCCAAGTATATCGGCGCCAAGATACTGGATGCCGGTGATATCATTCAGACGGTTACGGGCTGGACGACCATCGGGTACGGCAAGTCAAAGATTTCTCGGACGAAAAACTTTTTCAAGCGGACACGTGACTTCAGGAATAAGGCCACCGAGACCCAGAAAGGCTCCCAGACGATGGATGAGGCGATAAGCGGACTTTCCCTGAAGTGTAACCCTATTGAATCAAAGAGAGCTTTATACCTGGTCTCAGCGCCGGCCAAAGAAGTGAGTGTTGACCTGATAAAAGAACTGGGTACTTATCTGAAAGGCCTGACTCCGGAAGCGATAATACGGAGCGGCGATTACCCACGGGAAGGGAACTCACTGGAAATTACGGTGATTCTTTCCGAACTCAATGACGTGGAAAAGATAAGGAGCTATTTCACCAAGACGATCAACCTCATCGCCACGCTAAAAAAGAGGCAGGAAGGGATAGCAAGCAAATCTCAGGGGATCGAAGTAACCCTGAAGGATATCCCTTCCCTGCTGTAACCCAATCCTCCCGCCACTCCAGAAAACGCACCCCTGGTTGTTTCTCCGGTCGGCAGAACGAATATGCCTCTTTTATTTTGAGAGTTTAGCGTAGATATTCCAGGCTTGTTCGATAGTTTCCTCGCGCAGCTGCCAGGCCTGTACAACAGCTTCTTCCCGGGTTTTCCAGGCTTTTTCGATCCTGGCTTCACAGGCTCTCTCCGCCTGTTCCTTAGCCTTTCGCTGCGTTTTTTCAGCTTGCGCCAGGGCCTCATCACGTTCCTTCGAGACCTGGGACAGAGCCTCTTCTCGGGTTTTTAAAGCATCGTTGATATTCGCCTCACAGGTGTTTTTCGCCTGTTGCTCGGCACGCCGGTAAGCTCTGGCTATTTGCTGCTCATTCCCCCGGTAAGCATTGGATACCTGGCGCTGAGCTTCCATGTAAGCGGCATATGCCTTTTCGGCTTGCCCCAAGACTTCATCGAGTGGTCTCATGGCTGGCCCAGCGGCTTCTTCCGCTACCGACTCGACCTGCTCCGCAGGCTCTTCCAGCACAACCGTAGTCTTTTCCGTAGTCTCTTCGCTAACTTTTTTAGCTTCCTTTGGCTCCGTCATCAATTACCTCCTAGATATTTAGCTTTCATCCATCCAATGACCATTGCCATGGTCTTTAATGGTCTACTCTTCGTCAATTCCGTCATCCTGGGCCTCGGTATTTTCCGCAGGCTGCCCGGTTGATTTGGTCTCATACATCCGGGCCAGGAAATCCAGACGGGCTTCGATTTTCTCTCTGCCTTTGGAAACTCGGGTCTTTTTCTTTTCCGCGACATTAGTTTTTTCGGCTTTATTTATGGCGTCTTCAAAGGCTTTCAGGGACTCCTCCGCCGAAGTTTCGTCCGGTTCGCCCGCGGTTTCTGTCGATTCCATTATTTCAGCTGCTTCTTCTTTTATTTCCGTGGCCTGGCCGATGGCTCTTTCAAAGGCTTTAAGAGACGATTCGGCGGCCTCTCTGGCCAGTTTACCGGTTGCTTCGACCCGGTTTATGGCTTCTTCAAAGGCTTTTATGGACACCGCCGCCGCTTCTCTGGCGACTTTAGCCGCCGCTTCCGTTGCCTGCTGGGCGGCTTTCACCGTCGTCGTCGCCGCCTCCCGGGCAGCTTTGGCCGAGGCGTCGGTAGCGGTCCTGGTTTCCTTACTGATGGCTTCAGTCCGGCTTATGGCATCGGCAAAGTTCTTGGCCGAGGTCTCGGCTGCCTCCCGGGCAGTTTTAGTTACCAACCGAGTAGCTTCCCTGACCGCTTTCTGTGACGCCTCGGTTGTTTCCCGGATGGTCCGGCCTATTTCCTCGGCGCGACTTATGGCTTCCCGGGACGCCTGTGAGGCAGTCTCGGACGCCTCTTTAGCCGTCTTGATTGCTTCTTGAACTGCTTCCACGGCTGAATTAGCCAGAGAATCGGCCGTTTCCCGGGCCTCCAGGCTTATTTTTTCCGCCTGGCTGATGGCGCCCTGCGAGGCTCTGGTGGATTGCTCAGCCGCGTCCTGTGCCGTCTTTATCGCTTCGTCACTGGCTTCCTGTGCCGCCTTGGCGGAGGCACTGGTTGTTTCCAGAGTTGTCTGGCATACTTCTTCTACCCGGCTTATCGCTTCTTGAGAGGCGATGACCGACGTTGCTGACACTTCTTGCGCCGTTTTCACGGACGTCTGGGCAGTCTCCTGAGCCTCCTGACTTCTGGTCTCTACTCTGGCGATAGCTTCCCCAAAAGATCTGGTCAGCGTTTCAATGGCGGCTTTAACCTGGCTGCCTATCTCTTCCGTCTTGCTTATCGCTTCCCGTGACGCCCGCGTAGATTCCACGGCGGCTTCCCGGGCAATTCTGGCTGACGTCTCCGCCGCCATTTTAGTTTCCCGGTTTAGTGCCCCCACAGTACTTATGGCCTCTTTGGTAGCTTGTGTGGAGGCTCCGGCCGCTTTTTTTATTTCCTTACTTACTTCTTCTACCCGCCGCATGACTTCTTGAGAAGTCCTTAACGAAGTTTCGGCGACCTCCCGGGCATCCCGGCTTATCAATTCGGCTTTCTGGGCCATTTCCCGAGTGGCTTTTCCCGACGCGTCCGCCGTTTCCTTGGTTATCTGACTGGTTCTTTCGGCTTTACTGGCCGCTTCTCTGGCTTCCCGGACCGAAATATCGGCCGCTTCCCTGGCCTCTTTACTCGCTTTTTCCGCTCTACTGACCGCTCCCCTCGCCGTTTTTATCGAAATCTCGGCGGCTTCTCTGGCCAGTTTCCCGGCTTCCTCAGCTTTTTTCAGTTCTTCACCAGCCGTCCGGGCTGATGATGCGGCCAACTCTTTAGCCTGGGCGCTCATCTCACCCACCCGGTTCAATCCTTCTTGCGAGGCCACAAAGGACGCTTCGGCCGCTTCCATCGCTTCCCGGCTCGTTTCTTCGGCGCGGCCAATTGCTTCCTGGAATTTCCTAGTTATCGTCCGGGCAGCTTCTTTGGGCACCCTGGCTGATTCCTCAGCCCGGCTAATCGCCTCCTGGGCAACTTTAATGGATGCTTCAGCCGCTTCCCTGGCTTCGCTACAGACTTTATTGGCCCGGTCTACAGCTTGCTGGGCGGCCCCGGCTGACATTTCAGCCGCTTTCTTCGCCTTTTTACCAATTGCCTCCGCACGGTCTATTGACTCCTGGGCAGCCTTGGTCGATGCTTCCGCCGCTTCCCTGGCAGCCTGACTCAGCTTTTCAGCCTCAGCGACCGCTTTTTCAAAGGCGCCGATATCGTGTTCTGTATCGTCAATCAGATCGCGGGGTACTTCTTTAGCCATCCTAATACCTCTTGGTTTACTTATTCTAATATAGGTCAAATTGTTTTTCAATACTTATTTTGGGACTCCCCTAAAAGATTGACAATACCCTGGCAGTATGTATACAATTAACGAAAATATAACTATTGAGGTGAGAGATGAAACTGGTAGTTGTCGGTTTTGGGCAGTGCGGCGGAAGGGTTGCTGATGAGTTTTGCAGGCTAAATAAGACGGCGCGCAGTCGCCGCGGCATAGAAATAATTACCGGAACTTACGCGGTTAATACTGATGCGGCCGACTTGAGCGGACTGACCAGTATCCAGCGCGGCTACCAGCACCGCATTCTCATCGGCAGCCGTAAAACCGGCGGCCACGGCGTGGGGAAGATAAACGAGCTTGGAGCGGAGATAGCCAGAGAAGACGCCGATAAGGTGATAGATGCCATCCGGTCCACCAAGAGGTTCTTTGAGACGGACGCTTTCTTATTAATCGCCAGCGCTGCGGGCGGCACCGGTTCCGGTGCGATTGCGGTGATGTCACAACAGATAAAAGAGCGTTATGCCGACAAACCGATATATAACCTTATCGTCCTGCCCTTTGAGCATGAAGAAACTACCGAGGACCGCACGGTATACAACACCGCTACCTGCCTGAAGTCATGTTACTCGGTGGCCGATGCCGTGTTCCTGGTGGATAACCAGCGATTCGTCCGCAAAGATTCATCAATCAAAGGAAATCTGGCCAAGATTAACAGCATGATTGCGGAGCCGTTTTACAACCTGCTCTGTGCCGGCGAAGAGAAAAAGCCCAAGTACATTGCCTCAAAAGTACTCGATGCCGGAGATATCATACAGACGCTGGTCGGCTGGACGGTAATCGGCTACGGCAAAGCCGACATCCCGCTGTTCAGATTCCCCCGTGACCGCAGCGATTTCCGGAAGAAAGGCAACGAAACATTAAAAGGCATCCAGACTATGGATGAGGCCATCAGCGAATTATCCCTCAAGTGCAACCCGGTAGATGCCCGGAGAGCGCTGTATCTCCTTTCCGGACCGTCCAAAGAGATGAGTATGGACCTGTCTAAAGCGCTGGGGGACTACATGAGAGATATTGCCCCCGAGGCGATGATAAGAAATGGTGATTATCCCCGGGAGAGAGGCATCCTGGATGTCACCGTTATCCTCTCCGAGCTGAGTGACCTGGAAAAGGTCAGGGGATACTACACCAAATCGACCGACCTTATCCCCGAATTCAAGAGACGACAGGAAGAGACGGAGATCAAACTCAAGGCGATCGAAGAGACCTCAAAGGATATCCCTTCACTATTATAGCCGGGTAATACCGAACCCCTGCCAGCTTTACCACCGTAAGTAGTTCGCCACGGAACGGTAAAGCTGGTTTTTTTATGACCCGCCGGTCAACGCCGCCCGGAACTGGTTCTTTCGGCGGGCAAAATTGCTAGAAACACCCTCCCGTTTAAGGTATAATAAGGGAAATGACTTCTCAGGTCTTTTACCGGAAATGGCGCCCTCAAACCCTAGCCGATGTGGTTGGGCAGGAACAGGTAACCCGTACCCTGCATAATGCCTTGAGCCAGGGGCAGATTTCCCATGCCTACCTCTTCTGCGGACCCCGGGGTACCGGCAAGACCAGTACCGGGCGTATCCTGGCCAAGGCGGTCAACTGCCTGACCAATGATGGTAAAGGTGAGCCGTGTAATACCTGTGCCGTGTGCCAGGCCATAACCGCAGGGGCTGCCCTGGATGTAATCGAAGTGGATGCGGCCAGTAACCGGGGTATTGACGAAATCCGTGACCTGAGGGAAAAGGTCGCCTACGCTCCCAACCAGACGCGTTACAAAGTTTATATTATCGATGAAGTCCATATGCTGACGAAAGAAGCCTCCAATGCCCTGCTCAAGACCCTGGAGGAACCCCCGCCGCATGTTATCTTCATCCTGGCCACGACGGAGGCCCATAAGGTTCTACCCACCCTCCTTTCGAGATGCCAGCGTTTCGATTTCCGGCGCATCTCCCAGACCGACGTGGTGACCAAGCTGGCCGGTATCTGCAGTTCAGAGGGTATCAAGGTTGATTCGGAGGCATTACGGCTAATTGCCCGGGCGACTACCGGCAGCCTGCGTGATGCCGAGAACCTGCTGCAACAACTGACTACCTACTACGGTTCTGAAGTTGGACTGTCTCAAACACAGAGTCTGCTGGGTATCACCGGGGACTGGCGAGCCAGGGAACTGGTCAAGCACATTGTCAATAACGACGTCTCCGCCGGCATAGCCACCATTAACGCGGTCAATAATGACGGACTCGACTTACGCCAGTTCAACCGGGAGCTGGTAGAGTACCTGAGAGGGCTGCTGCTGATAAAAACCGGCTCCGATGGCGCCATAGACTTTCCGGTGGAAGATATTGCCGAGTTAAAGGAGCTGGCGACGAACGCTTCCCTTTCCCGGATAATACAGGCAATCAAGCTCTTTGGCCAGCTCGAAGCCAGCCTTGACGGCTACTCCACGCTCCCTCTAGAGCTGGCCCTGGTGGACTGCAGTTTATCGGCCGTCGAGGAAAAAGTTATTCCCAGGGAGAAACCCGCTTCTCATCAGCCGTCAGCGGCGGCCAGCCAATCGACCGCATCACCCCACCCCAGACAATCTACGCCCAGACAGGAAGCGGTTGAGGAGACGAAAGCAGAGCAAAATCCGGTAAAACCGGAGCCGGAAACCCGGGAACCGGTTACCGTCTTTTCGAAGGATAAGCCGGTTGAAGAGTCCACAACAGAGACCAGGGAAGCAACCCCAACGGCTCTAAGCAGTGAAATTGAACAGCTGAGGAAACACTGGCGTCAGGTCATCACCGATGCACCACCGGATATAAGCCGAACCCCGGCGGCGGCTTTGCTCCGCAGTGCCCGCCCCAGTGCTCTGGAAGGAGATATCCTGGTGTTATCTTTCCGATACCCTCTGCATAAAGAAAACATGGAAAAGCCGGACAATCAGCAGATTGCCGAAAAAATCATCAGCAGTTTCCTGGGGCGTGCCTGCCGCCTGCGATGCGTCCATGAACCAGAGGCCAACCACCTGGTAGAGGAAGCATTGAAAATAGGCGCCCAGATTATAGACACGGAGGAACCATGAACAAGTTTATGCTACAGCAAGCCCAGAAACTCCAGGCCCAGCTGATGAAAGCCCAGGAAGAGTTAAAAGACCTCAGTATAGAAGCCAGTTCCGGCGGCGGTGCCGTCACCGTCACCGTAAACGGCCAGCAGGAAATACAATCGGTAAAAATATCCCCGGAGGTGGTCAGCCAGGAAGACGTGGAGCTTCTCGAAGACCTGGTACTGACGGCGGTAAGTGAAGCCATCGCCAAGTCCCGGGAAGCGGCTGCCGAACACCTCGGGGGGCTGACCGGTGGTCTCAATATCCCGGGATTGACTTGAGCAAGCAGAGGGAGAGCGGTAATTGAACGATAATCTGACCCCGGACAAAGACGCCATCAACCAGCTAATCCATGAATTTAACAAGCTGCCCGGCATCGGCCCGAAAAGCGCCCAGCGGGTCACCTATTTTCTGATGCGCGCCTCCGAAGAAGAAGCCAGGCTCCTTGCCGAGGCGATCTTCTCGCTGAAGCAGAATATCAGGCTGTGCTCGGTTTGCTGTAATGTCACCGAGTCCGACCCCTGCCCCACCTGCCGCAATGACGGGCGCGAACGCAGCCAGATTTGCATCGTGGAGCAGCCCCAGGACATCCTTGCCCTGGAGCACACCGGCATTTACAAGGGACTCTACCACGTACTGCACGGCGCCATCTCGCCTACCGAAGGCGTGGGGGCCGACGACGTAAGAATCAGAGAGCTGCTGGACCGCCTCCAGGATGATTCCGTTAAAGAGGTCATTTTAGCCACCAATACCACTCTCGAAGGAGAACAGACGGCGCTCTACCTCAACCGCCTGATTGCTCCCCTGGGAATAAGAGTCACCCGCCTTGCCCGCGGACTGCCTTTCGGCACGGAGCTGGAATACGCCGATGACGTTACCCTGACCAGAGCCATTGAGGGCAGGCAGGAGTTTTAATCTTCGCCCAGAGATTACGGATATGAAAAATCTCCGGCAGTGACCCAGGGGCAAGCGCCGGTTCGCCAGGCAAGAACCGTCCTCACGAGGACAGCACCAAGATGGGAGACGACGATGAAACATTTTCTTGCTTTTACAATCATTACCATCACCTTAGCCACCGCCGGCATCAGCTGCGCCAGTCCACCGCCACCAGCCACCGAGCCGGCAGCGCCACCGCCGGTAGTATCGCACGGTGGCCCGGTTACCGATTACGTCAGCCTGTTCGACAACCTGCGCGCCGCCGGAGCGAGCGTTGTCCCTGCCGGAGACATATCCCAGCCGTTCTTTTCGGTCACCGGAAATGCAATTACCGTCGACGGCGAGAATGTACAGGTATTTGAATATGCCGATAACGAAGAGGCTGAAGCCCAGGCCGCTCTCGTTTCCCCGGATGGCAGCTCCATCGGGACTACCATGGCAAGCTGGATAGCGCCGCCACACTTTTACCGGGCCGGGAAGATAATCGTGTTGTATGTCGGTGATGACACCACGTTAATCAACGTACTGGAAAGCGTTATGGGTCCCCAATTTGCCGGCAGGTAATAATGTCCACACCAAGAACCTATCAAACCGAAGCCATAGTTATTAAAAAGACCAAGCTGAAAGAAGCGGACAGAATCCTCACTCTGTATACCCCGCACCTGGGCAAAATCCAGGCGGTCGCCAGAGGGGTGCGGCGTCCCCGGAGCAAGCTGTCCGGACACCTCGAACTGATTACCCACAGCCTGGTCTCGCTGGCCAGGGGACGGAACCTGGATACGGTGACCGGCGGCCAGACCATAACCAGCTTCCTGACAGTGAAAAACGACCTCTGGCTGACCTCCTGCGCGCTCTACGTGACCGAACTGGTGAACCAGTTTACCGCCGACCACATTGAGAACGAAGGGCTGTTCCGGCTGCTGCTGGAGACGATGAAACAGCTCTGTCAGGCGGGCGACAAAGAATTGACCTTACGCTACTTTGAACTGCACCTTCTCCATAAGGTCGGCTACCAACCCCAGCTCCGGAAGTGCGTTGCCTGCCGGGCTCAACTCAAACCGACGACCAATTCGTTCAGTCCGAATCTCGGCGGTATGCTCTGTCCGGACTGCAGCCCGAACCAACCGACCAGCTATCCGGTCTCGGTAAACGCCCAAAAAGTGTTGCGGCTGTTCCAGAACAGCGATGACAGCGTTATCGACCGCCTGAAAATAGACGCGGGGCTATCCCGTGAAATAGAGTCGGTCATGAGTCGCTATATCCAGTATCTCCTGGAACGAGAAGTAAAGTCGGCCGCCTGGCTGGATGCTTTAAGGGAAGAAACCAGAAGAGCCACCGCTGGTTAATTCTGCAGTCGGCCTGAAATCACGTGCTTTACCACCGGCAGGCAATAACGTATAATAAAATATCCGGCTGGGAGTATGAAACTCTCAGTTTTTTTACTGGATGATAGAGGACGGAGATGGCGGGTAGACTGACCCGGATTACAGAACAAAGACAGGAAAAGCTGGCACGGATCAGGGAGCGCGGTATAAATCCTTACCCTTCCCGTTACCAGCGCAGCCACACCGCGCATGAGGCGGCCTCGCGGCTCGAAGAAGGCGAAGAAACAGGCTCGACCCGGCAACCGGAGGTGAGCGTGGCCGGACGCATCATGGCCATAAGACGGATGGGCAGAAGCGCTTTTGCCGATATTCGAGACAGCTCGGGCAAAATTCAGCTGCTGTTTTTGAATATCAATCAGCTCGACGAGCAGCGCGGCGAGCTTTTCAAGAACCTGGACATCGGCGATATCCTGGGAGTAAAAGGGACGTTACTCCGGACTAAAAGCGGTGAACCGACCGTCCAGGTGAGTGACTTTGAGCTGCTGGCCAAGTCAATGCGGCCGCTACCGGAAAAATGGCACGGCCTCAGCGACGTCGACACGAGATACCGGCAGCGTTATCTGGACCTTATCGGCAATCCCCAGGTCATCGAAACTTTCAAGGCGCGCAGCCGGATTATTACCGGTATCAGGCAATTCCTCGACCAACGCGGTTTTATCGAGGTGGAGACACCGGTGCTGCAGCCATCGGCCGGAGGAGCGTTGGCGCGTCCTTTCGTGACCCATCATCATACCCTGGAACGGGATTTTTACCTGCGCATCGCCCCGGAACTTCATTTAAAGCGACTGATTGTGGGTGGCCTGGACAAGGTCTATGAACTAGGCCGTATTTTCCGCAACGAAGGTATCTCGACCCGGCACAATCCAGAGTTCACCATGATGGAAAGCTACGAAGCCTACGCCGACTACAACGACGTTATGTGTATGCTGGAAGAAATGGTATCCAAAGTGTGCCAGGAGGTGCTGGGTACCACCAGGGTTACTTTCGGCGACCATAAGATGGAGATGAAGGCACCCTGGACAAGGCTCAGCCTGCGTGAAGCCGTGGAAAAGTTCAGCGGGATTGACTTCGTCAAGTATCCCACCGCCGACGGCCTGAGAGCCAGGATGAGGCCAAAGATGAAAGAGCTGGGGTTGAAAGTTGACGCCGGTAAGAACTGGCCAAAACTGGTCGACGAGCTTATCTCGACCTTTGTCGAGCCCAACCTGATACAGCCTACTTTCCTGACTGACTACCCGGTCTCGATGTCGCCGCTGGCCAAGAACAAGCCGGGGGAAGAGCGGGTGGTGGAACGCTTTGAAGCCTTTGCCGGCGGTATGGAAATCGCCAACGCCTTTTCCGAGCTTAACGACCCCGAAGAGCAGCGCCGGCGATTCCAGGAACAGCAAAAAGAACGCCCTACGGACGGCGAGGTAACCGAGACGATTGATGAAGACTATCTGCTGGCACTGGAATACGGCATGCCGCCCACGGGGGGGCTGGGAGTGGGTATCGACCGTCTGGTGATGCTGCTGACCAATAACCCTTCTATCCGAGAGGTAATCCTGTTCCCCCAGCTCAGAGATAAACCCTAAAGGGAGAGATAGCTATGCTCGACCTGAAGTTCATCCGTGAAAACACCGATACGGTGCGGCAGGCGCTGGAGAACCGCCGGGACACGGCGCCGATAGATGATATCCTGCGTCTCGATACGCAGCGCCGCCAGAAGATAATGGCACTTGAGAACCTCCGGCGCCAGCGTAAAGAAACGGCGCGGGACCGAAAAATGGACGAGGACACCCTCAAAGAAGGACGCGACCTGCGTAACACGATACGCAGTCTCGAGGAAGAAGTCAGTAACCTGGATAACGAGATGGAATCGTCGCTGCTCCAGGTCCCCAATATACCGCAACCCGACACGCCGGTCGGCCAGGGCGAAGAAGATAACGTAATAGTACGGACGTGGGGAGAGCCGAAGAGCTTCGACTTTACCCCGGCACCCCACTGGAAGCTGGGAGAGTCACTGGGTATCATCGATTTCGAGAGAGGGGTAAAGCTGTCGGGAAGCCGTTTTTACGTACTCAAAGGGCTGGGTGCCCGACTGCAGAGGGCGCTTATCTGGTTCATGGTCGACCTGCACACCAGAGAGCACGGCTACCAAGAGGTATACCTGCCGTTCATGGTCAAGCGGGAGTGCATGGTGGGTGCCAGCAACCTGCCCAAGTTCGCCGATAACCTGTACCACGATGACACGGATGATTTCTGGTTCGTGCCCACGGCCGAGGTGCCGCTGACTAACCTCCACCGCGATGAAATTATCCCCGCCGGGCTTTTACCGTTTCACTACGTGGCCTACACCGCCTGTTTTCGACGGGAGAAAATGTCCGCCGGCAAGGACACCCGGGGCATCAAGAGAGGCCACCAGTTCGACAAGGTGGAGATGTACAAGTTCACCGAACCGGATACTTCAAATGATGAGCTGGAGAAAATGACCAGAGACGCGGAGGACGTCTGCCAGAAGCTGGGGCTGCCCTATCGCGTTTCCCAGCTGAACACCGCCGAACTGGGCTTCGCCTCGACGAAGTCGTACGACATCGAGCTGTGGGCGTCCGGCTGCGAGGAGTGGCTGGAGGTAAGCTCCTGCTCCAACTGCACCGATTTCCAGGCGCGGAGAGCCAATATCCGCTATCGACCCACCCCGGAGAGCAAGCCGCAGTTCGTCCATACCCTGAACGGCTCCGGCTTAGCCCTGCCCCGCGTCATGATTGCCATCATGGAGAATTACCAGCAGGCGGACGGCAGCATCGCCGTCCCCGAGGTGCTTCAGCATATCGTGGGGGAGAAGGTGATTGGGTAGCCTGATTGATGCTCGCTGTTATTCCGTCCGGTAACCATTCCCTTACCCGTACTGGACAAACCAGCCATGTATCCGGCTAAAATATAAGTTATAAGCCTTAAGTTTATCCCGGGAACAGGTAAAAGCCGATGGAAAAAATAAATC
>JACZSH010000125.1 GCA_022574315.1 Chloroflexota bacterium
AGATCCTCAAAACGCTCGTAGATAGCCATCCTCGTATACTGATCAACGACTCAATTCTAGCTCAGGTCAAACAGCGAATCGACGCGAAGCCGGACGTTGCCCGATGGTATGATCATCTAAAAACAGAGGCTGACGAACTGCTGCAGACCCCGCCCTCGCACTACGAAATCCCGGATGGCCGGAGGCTCCTCAGCGTCAGTCGACGGGTCAAGGAGCGTATTCGTCTGCTGGGTCTCCTCTACCACGTCGATGGAGACCGCAAGTATGCCGATCGCGCGCTCGATGAAGCTTTCGCCGCCTGTGCTTTCCCCGACTGGAACCCCGCGCACTTCCTCGATACCGCGGAGATGACCTACGCGATCGGAATGGCGTATGACTGGTTTTACGCCCTGCTGGATTCGGAACAGCGCGAGACGCTCGTCACGTCGATCGTCGAAATGGGTCTCAAGCCGGGACTGGATAATTCCGACCCGAAACACGTGGCGGCGGTGAGTAAAGTCCTGGCTTCGGGAAAGAAACACGGCGTCGCCGGCGGTATCCTGGTTGACAGTCCGGAGGCGGTTAATGAACGTATCGCCGAAGGATTCAAGTTTATCGGCTTGAGCAGTGATGAAGGCTTCATGAGAAGCGCCGCTTCGGCGGCGGTGAGTAAAATAAACCGGGACCGGAAAATCACCTGAGGCACCGAAAGTAAGATGCATAATGCCTGACCTGCCGCCGGAGAAAGCCAATTTTGCGGAAGCGGTTAATCACTTGAGAGCCGGTGACCCGCGGTTGGCCGCCGTGATTGACCGGGTTGGCCCCTGCCGCCTTGAGTGCCGGGCACAGGGAATAACCGCTCTGGTATACTCGGTAGCCGGACAACAGCTGTCCGGTCGCTCGGCGCGGGCGATTCGCACCAGGCTGGACACTCTCTTCGGCAATAATGGCATCAGCCCCGAGCAACTGGCCAGGACCGGTGAAGAAGAACTCCGGACGACGGGTCTGTCGCGAATGAAGATAAAATGCCTGCACAGCCTGGCTGAACAGGTCCTGGCCGGCACCATAGATTTTCAGAAACTCGAGACGATGGATGATGAAGCTATCATCACCGTCTTGTCCCGGGTAAAAGGCATCGGCCGGTGGACCGCCGAAATGTACCTGATTTTTTCCCTGCTGAGGCCGGATATCTTTCCCATCGACGATTTCGCCATCCGCACCGCCATGACCTCTCTTTACGACCTGCCCAAGACGGACTTCAATGCTCGGGCCAGGCAAGTTGCCGAAGGCTGGCGACCTTTCCGGACGGTTGCCTGCTGGTATCTCTACCGCTACCTTGGCATCCTTCGCGATGGCGAAAAGCAGGCGCCATAAGCGCCCCGGGGTTACCGGCTAGCTTCTTCATCTTCCGACCACTCTATCAGGTAACTCGACCAGGTTCGTTTTATCGCTGCCACCAGTACCGCATGGCGTGGTTCCGGTATGTCCAGCAGCGGCGGCAAAATCGGTTTGGCAAGCTGCTTGACGGACGGACAACGACCCTCCAGTAGCTGCAGGGTGGTCCAGGCGCCCCCATAGACTACGTAGTCTAGTGAACCGGCTTCGGGCATGATATATTCCTGTATCCGGGAACAGACTCGACCCAGGAAATACTCTATTTGCTTTTCCCGGTGCCGCCGGAACCTGCCCTGTGAAGAGCCGCCCTTTTTGTGCCGTCCGTGCACCAGGCCGGTGCCCACTTTACTACTGACCAGGGTTTCACCCCGGCAAACACCCACGGCGTAAGCGCCCAGGCGTACCAGGATAAAAGCTATCTTGAAATCGGTGCGCAGCCGGCTGAGTAACGGGGCAACATTGTAGCCGTGAAAAAGAGCTTTTTCAGTTACCGGAAACGGCGGCAGTACCAGGCACTTTCGCATCGTACCCCGGTAAAGACAGGCTCCTGTTTTCGAGTCTGCCGATAACTTGGCTAACCCGTCGGGGACAACCTGCGGTGAAAAAACTTCGGCCAGGGAGTGTTCAATTTCCTGAGGCGATAAACCGTGCGGAAGGTAAAGCGACCTCGCCCCGGTATCACCGGTTGCTTCCAGTTCGGTGAGTAACGCCATCATCTTTAATCGACTGAGAAAATACTGGCTGCCGGAAATTACCATTTTGCTGGCTCTTTGGCTCGAATACGAGCGCTTTTGAGATTGTAAATCACAGGCTGACCACGGAAGCGCCGTCACCGCCTTCACCTCTGCCGCCGGTGCGGAAAGATTTCACCAGCGGGTGGGAGGCCAGAATATCCCGGACCATCCGGCGTATGGCGCCGGTACCGATGCCGTGAATAATGCGCACTTCATTGTGCCCGGCCAACGTGGCGTCGTTTAGATAGCTGTCCAGCATCACTTCAACGTCGTCCGCCCGCTTGCCGCGCAGGTCGAGTTCCAGAGAAACGTGTCGTGCCGGCGGTAATGTCGCCTGATTGATTTTACCAACTTCATGGTCAGGTACGGATGATATTTTTTCCACGCGGTGAAGGCCGATATTGAGCCTGGCCCGCCCGACCTGAACCTCCACCTGCTGCTTTTTCTCGGATACCGAGAGCACGGTTGCCGGTATGTCAGCTTCACTGAGCCGGACGGTATCTCCCACCATGATGGCAGTTTTATCGGCTTCTTTCCGGTCGGTCTTTTCGATTCGAGACGACCAGACTTCGCTTTGCAGTTGTTCCTGGACTCTGGCCAGTGTCTTCCTGGCCTGTTCAATTCTTTCGCTTGACTTTTCCTTCCTTAGTTCGGCGGTTGCCCGCTTAATTTCCCGGTGCAGGTTAGTTGTCTCCAGGACAACTTTGTCCCGGAACTGGACGATAATATTTTCCTCCAGGTTCTTCAGTTTTCGTTGCCGGCTGGCAATTTCACGCTGCTGGATTTCCATATCAGCCGTCATTTGTTCCAGGCTCTGCCGCGCGGCTTCCGTTTTTTGCTTTTCCGCCATCAAATCGTTCAGCAGGGTCTCCAGTTCCAGGGCGCTCTCTGACAGCATACTCCTGGCTTCGTTGACCACATCGGGTAATAAACCCAGGCGAGAAGCGGTTACCAGCGCGTTACTGCCGCCCGGTATGCCAACCGACAGACGATAAGTGGGGATGAAGGTTACCGGGTCAAATTCAAAAGAAGCGTTCTGTAATCCCGGGGTGGTGTGGGCAAAAACCTTGAGACTGCTGTAGTGCGTAGTGGCGATGGTGATCGTACCCTGTCGCAGGAAATGGAGCAGAATGGAGTGAGCGAGGGCGGAACCTTCTGTCGGGTCGGTGCTCGTGCCCAGTTCGTCGAGAAGCACCAGGCTTCTTCTGGTAGCGCCATTGACAATACGTACGATATTACCCATGTGCCAGCTGAAACTGGAGAGTGTCTGTTCAATGCTCTGTTCGTCACCGATATCAGCATAGATACCATCAAACACCGGCAGGCAGCTTTCCGGCGAAGCCGGGATTGGTATCCCTGCCTGCGTCATCAAACTAAACAGCCCGATCGTTTTAAGAGCGACCGTCTTACCGCCGGTATTGGGTCCGGTAATCACCAGGATTGAAAAATCTCGCCCGATTTCTATCGATACCGGCACCGCCTTTTCGGCCAGCATGGGGTGCCGCGCTTCCAGCAGCCGGATTATTCCCTGCTGCCCTTCGCCCGTTGGGCGACTCGTTTCATCAAAACTGGTCAGGGTGGGTTCGACCGCCCGGAACTTACCGGCAAATTTTGCCTTGGCCAGTGCCAGGTCGATCTCCGCTGCCCGCGCAATGTTTTGGCTTATCTCTTTTTCATAGGCACCGACTTCGGAGCTTAGTTTCCTCAGTATTCTCTCTACTTCACGTTTTTCTTCGGCTTTTAGTTCACGCATGGTGTTGCCCATTTCCACGGTTGTCCACGGCTCAACAAACAAGG
>JACZSH010000126.1 GCA_022574315.1 Chloroflexota bacterium
TTTCATGCCCCTGCCGAAAGGCAACCGGGTGAGTTTCCTGGCGCCTTCCGGGGCGATGCTGGTGGTGCTGGCCGACCTCTGCAATCAGCGCTGGGGACTGGAGGTACCCGACCTTGCCGAAAATACCCGGCAGCGTTTGCAGGAAATCAGCCCGCCGTTCATCCGAATGCGTAACCCGGTGGATATCTGGCCCTCGGCGCTGGCACACAGTATCGAGTTCAGCTACCGGGAAGCAATCGAGGCGCTGATGAAGGACGCTAACATTGACGCTATCGTGCCGATTATGATGCTTACCGATGATGTCGGGGTGCCTCCGCTGGACTTTCTGGTGACGCTGGCCAAGAGCTACCCGGAAAAACCGCTCTACGTAACTTTCAGCGGCGAGAAGAAGCACATGGAAGCCGCGAAAGCGTTCCTGGAGCCCAGGGGAGTGCCCACTTTCCCCCTCATTGAAGAGCCTTTCGAGGTGCTGTCCATCCTGAACCGGTGCCGGAAAGCGATGGCGCGTCCGCGATAATCGGGTCCTGAATTGACTTAACTACCCGGCATTGCTAACATTAAACTGAGAATGGGGACTCAGGTATGCGCGATAAAGTGAAGATTGCCGGGGTACAAATGAATCCCGGGATAGAAAAAGTCAGTCAAAACCTGGAGAAGATTTTACTGGAGACCAGGAAAGCCGCCAGCCACGGCGCCGACCTGATAGTGTTTCCGGAATGCGCCCTGACCGGCTATATGTTTACCAGTCGGGAAGAGGCAGCACCGTTCATGGAGACCATTCCCGGCCCCAGTACGGAACGGCTGGCGGAAAGCTGCCGGGAACTGGGTGTCCACATGGTGGTCGGACTGTTGGAGAGAGCCGGTGACCGGTGCTACAACGTGGCGGTCTTAATCGGGCCGGACGGAATCATCGGTAACTACCGGAAAAACCACCTGCCCTGCCTGGGTATCGACCGCTATCTTGACGCCGGGGAAGAGGTATCCCGGGTGCACCAGACTCCGCTTGGTAATATCGGGGTAAATATCTGCTACGACTGTCTTTTCCCGGAGAGTACCCGCACCCTGGCGTTACAGGGGGCGGATATCGTGGTCCTGCCGACTAACTGGCCGGCAGGCAGGGACAAGCTGGCCCGGTACGTGGTCAACACCCGCGCTCTGGAGAACCGGGTGCACTTCGTGGCCGTCGACCGGGTCGGCGTGGAACGCGGCGCCGGTTTCCTGGGGCACAGCAAGATAATCAGCGCCCTGGGCGACACGCTGGCCGAGGCGGGTGGCGATACCGAAGAAACCATTTACGCCGAAGTTGACCCTGCGGAGGCGAGGCAGAAACACGTCGTCTTCAAACCGGGCGAATTTGAAATTGACCTCATTCGTCACCGGCGACCTGAGCTATACGGGGAAATTACGAAAAAGATTGCTTGAGACTACTAAGGTTACGGTGACGGGTCTTCAAGCATGACAAAGAGATAAGTATGACGAGTAATCCAGGCGTAACCAGACTGCCGCTTTTTCCTTTGACCGCCGAGGTCAGCGAACAGGGACACCTCGTCATTGGCGGCTGCGACGCCGTCGAGTTGGCGGCGGAGTTTGGTACGCCTTTATATGTTTTTGACGAAATTGGCCTGCGCGCCCGGTGCGCCGAGTTTATCCAGGAGTTCGGCCAGCGGTACGCGGGCACGAGCGTGGTCTACGCCGGGAAGGCGTTTATCAACCCGGCGCTGGCACTCATCTTAAAGGAAGAGGGACTCGGGCTGGATGCCGCCTCTGCCGGAGAGTTGAGCATTGCCCGCGCCGCCGGTTTTCCAATGGAAAAAGCCTATTTCCATGGTAATAACAAGTCGGCCGAGGAGCTTGAACTGGCCCTGGAGTGGGGCATCGGCCGTATCGTGGTGGATAACTTTCCGGAGATGGCTCTGCTGGACGGGATGGCCGGAGAGAAAGGTGTGGTCACGGAGATACTGCTGCGCCTGACGCCCGGTATCGACCCGCATACTCACCGGCATATCTCCACCGGCACCGTTGACAGCAAGTTTGGTTTTACACTGACTGCCTGGGATGAGGCGGTTGCCCGGGCGGTCCGGGCGCCGAACCTGAACCTGGTCGGGCTGCATTTTCACCTGGGCTCTCTTATTTTCGAGGTTGAGCCTTACCGGGAGGCTATCGGGGTGGTGCTTGCTTTTGCGGCGGAAATGAAGCAGAAATACGGGTTTGAACTCAGTGAATTGAATGTCGGCGGTGGATTTGCCGTCCAGTATACCCTGGCCTCTCCGGCACCGCCGGTTTCGGCCTACGCGGAGGCGATAGCCCCGGCTGTAATCAGTAAGTGCCGGGAACTGGGGCTGGCATTGCCCAGGCTGGTTATCGAACCAGGCAGGTCGATAGTGGGCCGGTCGGGAGTGGCGCTGTATAAGGTCGGCGTCATCAAGGATATCCCCGGTGTCCGGCGGTACGTGGCCGTTGACGGCGGCATGGGTGACAATATCAGGCCGGCTCTTTACGGGGCGGAATATGAAGCGGTAGTGGCCAATAAAATGAGGGCAGCGGAAGCCGGGAAGGTTACCGTAGCCGGTAAGTTCTGCGAATCGGGTGACGTATTAATCAGGGACATCGCTTTGCCGGAAGTTGCCCCCGGCGATATACTGGCCGTGGCGACCTGCGGTGCCTATTGCCTGGCTATGGCGAGCAATTATAACGCCTCGCTAAAACCGGCGGTGGTCATGGTGCGAGAAGGTAAAGCACGTCTTATCCGGCGACGGGAGGTCTTTGAAGACCTGTCCCGGTGCGACGTGGTTTAGGGAGCGAGTTTTTTCAATGTGGCAGGTGATAGGACAGGAAAAGAACACCACTTTGCTCCAGCGCAGCCTGGAACGGGAATGGCTGGCCCATGCCTATCTTCTGGTTGGGCCGCCCCACGTGGGCAAAATGACACTGGCGCTCGATATCGCCCGGGCGTTAAACTGCGATTCGGCGGAACCTCCCTGCGGTGAGTGCCTGTCATGTCAAAAAATAGCTGCCGGTAACCACGCCGATGTCCAGGTGATTGGCCTGGCGCGGAGAGAAGATACCACTGGCGCCAAGAGCATCAGTACCGAACAGATAAAAGAAATGCAGCACGCGGCCAGCCTGCCGCCGTTCGAAGGTAAATGCAAGGTATTTATCATCGAGGGTGCGGAGCTTTTATCGATTGAGGCGGCTAACCGCATGCTGAAGACGCTGGAAGAGCCGGCGGACAAGGTGGTTTTTATCCTGCTGACGACCAATGAGAAATTGTTGCCGGTAACGGTAGTCTCGCGCGGTCAGCGATTGGAGTTGAGTCCGATGTCGCCGACAACATTGGAAACGGTGCTGCAAGACCGCTGGGCGGTTGAACCCAGCAGGGCGAAACTGCTGGCCCGGCTTTCTCACGGGTGTCTCGGCTGGGCAATCCTGGCCGACCGTGATGACGAGCTGCTTCGGAATCGCGCCGAAAAACTGGACGCCTTGCTGGAAATTATCAGAGGTGATGACGAAGCGCGCTTCAGCTACGCCAGCCAGCTATCGACCCTTTTCAGTCGCAGTCGGGGGCTGTTGGAGGAGGTATTGGATCTATGGCTTGACTGGTGGCGTGACCTGATGCTCTGCAAGGTGGAATGCCCAAATATGGTGACGAACGTTGACCGGTCGGACACACTGGAGATGGTATCCGGTGGCTATAATCTGGCACAGATAGAAATGTTTATTGAAAGTATT